>CAMBFY010000003.1 GCA_945865415.1 Sphingobacterium thalpophilum | reverse complement strand
GTCATATTTTTCGTTTTCAACATAGAGCTTCATCAGCTCAGGATTTTTGGTAATATCCCAAAAGAAATCACAGTTTTTAGTATGGGGACAAGTGCGGCAATTGGTATGTCTGAAGGAGTTATTCTTGCCATAATATTCCAGTGCACCATAGGCAAAAACTTCTTCCGGATCTGAGTCTATCCACCAGTTTAACAAATCAAAGTGATGCGATGCCTTATGTACCAGTAAAGATCCACCTTTTTCACGCAGCCGGTGCCATCTTCTGAAATAATCTGCTCCATGACTAGTATCCAGATACCAATGGAAATCAACCGAAGTAATCTTGCCGATTGCATTTGATCGGAGTAATTCATAAATCTTTACCCTGTGCGGGGAATACCGGTAGTTGAAGGTAACCCTAACACTTTTGCCGGTTCTTTTTTCAGCTTCAAGTATAGCCTGGCATTTAGTTTCATCAGTAGTTAGCGGCTTTTCGGTGATAATATCAGCCCCCATTTCCATTCCTTTGATTATAAATTCATGATGCGTATTGTCTACCGTCATGACCATCAGGATTTCGGGCTTGGTTTCACGCATCATTTTGTCAAAATCTGTAAAGGTCGGACAACTGACTCCCATACCTGATTTCATCAACCTCAGTCTGCCCTCATTGATATCACAAAGTCCTACGAATTCAATTTCATTTCCATACTTTTCGAGTACAGTTTTACCCCACATCGTTGTTGCCCTTACTCCAAGTCCAACCATAGCGATTCGTTTCTTTTTGACAGGATTCAATAAAGTGCCAGCATTAGCGGGTATTATGGCAGATCCGGCAAGAACGGTACTTGTCTGAAGGATAAAATTTCTTCTTTTCATTTTTTATCTTTTTTAGTTTTGTATCCCGCACCTGCGAGATGGAACTTTTATGCTTAAAATAAACGTCTCAATATATAATTAATATTTATCAAATAAAATGGCGATTTCAAGACTGTAGTAGTATAGTAAAACCCAAATTTTTGTGTCTTAATAAATATCATATAGACCTCATTCAATTGCAGTTAAGTTACTTAATTTGATTAATAACTGATGCCTTAATCTTTTTTTCGTTTTTTCCATCAGAATTTCAGGGAGTTACGATTAAATCAAATGATTATTAAATTTCAACTACATTTTTTTGAGATGTATAGCTTTTTGCCATTCTAAAGGATGATCAGTAAGCACTGCATCAACCCCTGCTTCTTTTGCTTGTTCTGCCCCCGTTTTCCAATCATTGATAATATGACTTGATCCTACAATAAAGACTTTTTTATTTTGGGAGTGGATCTTTTCAATGCTGATTTTGTCTGGGATGTACCGATTGTAAGTCCAGTTTGCATATGGATCAAGCAGTCCTTTTTCTAAATCTGATGGACTGTTCACCAACACGGCAATTTGGGTTTCCCGGTCAGCTTCATAAAAATTTTTTCTCATGGACTGATCAGTGATGCAATTGCCAATAAACAATAATTGTTTCAACACATCATATTTCTTTGCCAGGCTTACTAATTCTTGCTCTGCATTTTGGCCTTTTTCTTTCAGATCTATTGCAAGAAAATGATTTTTTTGTGTCTGTTCTTTTAATAATGATAGTAAATCCTCGAATTTGGGTATTCTCTCTCCCTTAAAATAGCTGGACATGGAGGAACCTACATCCAATTTTTGCAGTTCATCATAGGTGTAGTCTCTAACCTTTCCCTTGGCATTACTTGTGCGGTCGACTGAGTCATCATGAAGGCAAACCCAAACTCCGTCTTTTGTTCGGCGAACATCTACCTCAATACCGATATTCAATCCAAGACTAATTTTGAAATTTACCATGGTATTCTCTGGTACATAATTCTCCAAACCCCGGTGACCTACAATTTTTGGGTTTTGCGCGAAGAGGATGGGCATTGTACTTAAAAGAATGACTAAAAGGAGCAAAGATATCCTCGGAATTGATAAATTAAGCATGATTATTTTCATTTTCTGTATAGTTTGTCTCATTTTCTTCGGGTAAGTAATGTTTAATATTAATTAAATTTGGATTATTAAATAATCATGTGATTCAAGCTCAGTTTTATTTCAATAATCGACCCAAATTAAATTCAAATGCTTAATCAATTTCTGCTATGCTTTAAAATGAAATCAACGATTGGTTTTGGATCTTTAAGACTATGGGGATGGTGTCCAATTCTTTTTTTTACAATGAGTTCTATTTTGCCGCCTGCAGCACGATAAATTTCCGCCAGTTTCTGACTGTTTTCTTCAAAGGGGACCACATTGTCAGCATCTCCGCAAACACTGATGATGGGAATTTTAGCCTTTGCAAGCTTAATGCAAGTATTCATAGGAATTCCTTTGAAATCCTCAACCGATAATTCTGTTAGGTCGTAAGCCTTCAGACATTTCTCCCAATCATTTTTTGACCCCTGGCCTTTCCCCAATCCGCCTGGCCAGCTTTTGATGTCACAAACCGGTGCATCGACATACATGCAAAATACTTTATTCGGATTTTCCGAAGCCCAGTTAAAAGCATCCAAACCACCTCTGCTCATTCCCTCGAGTACAGTTTTTTTATTTAAGCCGAAATTCTTAATCAGAAATGTATAAAAATCACTAAGTCTGCTGACCGCTACTTTATTGCCATACAAATCTACCACATCCACATATACTACATGAAAGCCCTGATTTAGTAAGGCTATATCTGTTTGAGGCTCATGCGCCCAAAACTGAGTGCGCCATATCCAATTCTTAGCGGAATTAGCTTTATTCGGGAAAACAATTTTGGCATCATACCCATTAAACTTGAATTCAATAATTTCAAAGCCATTCCAGTTATTACGGACTGGGTTAGTATTTAATCGTAAAAGATTGATGTACTGATTGGATAGGGGCTTTTGAGCCGAAATTGCTGGTGTCAGGGTATTAAAAATTATGACTGATGTTAATAAAAGTCTCAATAATTTTTGATTTGATTTATTCATATATCCATTAATTTAACACAATTTAAGAAAATTAACATGAAGACAATCTGATCATTTCTTGTGTATATGGAATGTATTTATAAAGATTTATAAGTGTACCTATTCCCGCTCCTAGGCTAGCAAAATAGGCTGGTGGCGATTTTATAATTCTTATCCAAAACGGCCCCATTCCGGGAGCCTTTTTACCTATTTTAGATATAAATCTTACTTCAAATTCTTACTCCAAGGAACCCCGGCCATTCCATTCAAATCCCATACAATTTTTCCTGCCCTAATGGTCATTTCTACCTGGAATTTTTTAGTTCCGTCAAGTTTAAATCCGGCGGCATCAAGGAATCCAAATTTGCCGGCCAGTACATTGATCACAGCAATATCTGCCACGGCGCCTTCACTTAGGTTGCCCAGATCTGGACGTTTGATGGCAGTGGCAGAACCCCAGCTTGCGCGCTGGATAATATCTTCAGCCTGCATACCCATGTTCAGGTATTTTGACATCAGGTTGAGCATGTCCTTCATTCCCGAGTTAACACTGTTATGGTGCATATCGGTTCCAAAAGTATCCGGAGCAAGGCCTTGCTTCACTGAGGGCACAGCCTGGTTAAACCAAAAACCTACACCTCCATGACCCACATCAAATAGAATTCCTTTTTTACGGGCATCCAGAACGAATGGGCGAACTTTTCCATTTTCATCTACAACCGGCATGCGTTCTGAGACATTTTCGTAGGCATGGGTAATGATATCACCGGCTTTCATATGGTTTAACTGGTCTTCGAGCGAAAACTCTGTAATATGGCATTCTACAAAAAGAGGTCGGTTATTAGCATGCGCCAATGAAGCTGCAGCATCAAATGGCTTCCAATCTTTGCCTGAATAGTGCCCGATCTTTACACCGACAATATGATCTGCAAATTTTTTAATTGTCTCATCGGCTTTTTCAATTTCAAGGGCATTGATATCTTCCTGTTCTGCAGCTGAACCCACCATCCCTGACGCAAATGCATTCAGATAGGCTAATACCCTTGTACGGGAACGGTCGATGATTTGTTCTTTAAATACCGGGAAAGTTTTATATCCTGATGTACCAGCATCTACCACTGTCGTAATTCCAGCACGAAAAGTAAAATCATCCGCCTTTACACTTGATGAGCCGTGCCCGAAACCCGGATTTGGTCCGGTGAAAACATGAGTATGGATATCTATTAAACCCGGACTCACATACATTCCACTCACATCTACCACTTTTTTGGCTCCTGCTATCGGAATGCTTGGCGCTACTCTCATGATTTTGCCCTTACTTATAGCAACATCCATTTTTGCGCTGATCTTATTTTTTGCATCGATTATATGGCCGCCTTTTAATAAAATATCAATTTCCTGAGAAATTGCCATTTGGGCAGAAACAGAGAGGCAGATCGCGAATAATACGGATCTGCCTACTTTTATAAAGATATTTACATTCATATTTATCTTGCTGAAGGGGCACTCAATGCATTTAGATCCCAAACTACACGTCCATTACGTAAAGTTAATTCTGCTTCCAGTTTTTGTTTGCCTCTTAATGCCATTCCACTTGCGTCGATGTATCCAAAGTCTCCTTCTCTAAGTCTAAATACGGCAATGTCAGCCACACTACCAACACTCAGATTGCCCAAATCAGTACGTTGGATAACCTTTGCTGGATTCCAGGTTGATGCTGCGATCACGTCGGCCAATGGCATACCCAAAATCAGGAACTTAGAGGCCAGATTAGCCATGTCTTTGAAACCGGCGTTCATACTTCCGGTGTGCAAATCAGAACTTAAAACATCAGGATGAAAACCCTGCTCCATAGCTGGTACCGCCTGGCTCCAGTTAAAGCTTCCACCGCCATGACCAACATCAAATAATAATCCTTTTTTGCGTGCTTCCCAGACAAAGGGTTTTACTTTTTTAGTGTTCACATCAACAATAGCTTGTTTATGTTCAATCATTTTACCGTTTTTGTCAAATTCCTGATCATAACGATAAGCATGGGTTAAAATATCGCCCGGACGTAAATGCTTTAATAACAAATCTTCGAGAGGCAATGGGGGAAGCGACTTTCCAAAATCTACCATAACAGGGATGCTTGCAATTCTTCCTGCTTCTACTGCTTTGTCTGTGGGTTTCCAATTATGGCCTATGTAATGTGCAAGTTTAATTCCAACGACAATGTCCTTGTTCTTAAGCGCTACAGCAGCGGTAAGTTTAGCATCCATATCAGTTTCATCCTGCTCATATGCCTCGGTACCACGCATTCCTCCTCCTACAATGTTCATGAATGCAAGTACTCGGGTTTTAGATTTCTCAATAACGTTCTTTCTGAATAAATCTATGTTTTTCCATCCTGCACCACCGGCATCTACAACAGTAGTTACTCCCGCACGGAATGTGAAACCATCAGGTGGAAGAGCATCCAGGCTATTGCTTAGGTAATTTGTATCAGTACCATGAAATACATGTCCGTGAATATCAAGTAATCCCGGAGCTATATAAAGGCCGCTGATATCAACTGTTTTCTTTGAAGAGCTTGCAGGAATATCTGCTGCTACACGGAAGATTTTACCGTCTTTCACGGCAACATCCATTTTACTGTTGATTTTGTTCTTGGCATCTATCAGATGACCCCCCTTTAGTAGAAAGTCAATTTCCTGAGCCTGAATAGTGAAGGCAAATAATGCAAGTAAAAGGAAAATTGATAGCTTTTTTGTTGTTTTTAAATACGCTGACATTGTTTTATGTTTTAATCTTAAAATTCAATTATCTGGTTAATGCCTGAGGAGAATCCCAGATTGGTCCGCTGACACCGTTTAAATCCCACACGATTTTCCCTGCACGAAGCGTTAATTCGGCGTCCATTTTCTGAGTTCCTTTCAGGGTGTTTCTGCGGACATCTGTAAATCCAAACTCACCTTTCTTTACGCTGAATACGGCAACATCCGCTTCAGATCCTAC
Organism: Sphingobacterium thalpophilum; assembly: GCA_945865415.1. GTDB lineage: Bacteria > Bacteroidota > Bacteroidia > Sphingobacteriales > Sphingobacteriaceae > Daejeonella > Daejeonella thalpophilum_A. The sequence continues at coordinate 28,520 of CAMBFY010000003.1, read as the reverse complement.
ACTCAGGTTGCCAAGGTCTGGTCTGTTGATTACTCTTGCCGGACTTGCAGTAGATTTTTCGATTACCTCTTCTAAAGTGAGTCCGATATTCAGAAATTTAGACATCACATTTGCCATATCTTTCATTCCACCATTCATACTGTCTGAGTGAAGATCGGTACTAATCACATCCGGTTTGAATCCTTGTTTAATTGCTGGAACAGCCTGACGCCAGAAAAAGGCACCGCCACCATGCCCTACATCAAATAGTATTCCTTTTTTCTGAGCATCAAAAATAAATGGCTTTACCACACCTTCATCATCCACTACGGTCTCACGATCTTTTGGTCCGTATGCAAAGGTATGGGTGAAGATATCACCTGGACGGAGATGCTCTAAAAAGAGGGATTTTATAGAGTTAGTGGGTTGATGCTCACCAAAATCAACCATTACAGGTACTTTAGCAAGTTTTCCGGCTTCAACAGCACGGTCAACTTGTGTAAAATCGCCCCAGTAATGTGCAGATTTGATACCGACTATTATCTTTGGAAACAGCTTATTGATCATATATGCAGTCATTTCAGGATTGAAATCTGCTTTATCCTGTTCTTCAAAACGCCCGTACATTCCGGTACCTGCGATGTTTAGCAAGGCCAGGATACGAGTTTGTGCACGATCGATATTCTGCTCTTTAAAGCGACGAAAGTTTCTCCAACCTGAAGATCCGGCATCAACCACAGTAGTAACTCCTGCTCTGAAAGTAAAAGCATCTGCAGGAACAGCAGTTTGTCCGTCGGCAATGTATGACCCCAAATCATTTCCCTGAAATACGTGCACATGCATGTCGATGATTCCCGGGGTAACATATAAACCACTTACATCTATAGTTTTCTTCGCTGAACTGGCAGGAATATTGGCTGCAACCTTCAGGATCTTGCCGTCAGAGATTGCCACATCCATTTTAGCATTTATTTTATTTTTTGGATCAATCACCTGACCACCTTTGAGTAAAAGATCGATTTCCTGAGCACTTAGTGTGATACTGCTGAAAGCTAGCAGAAGGGTCAGAATACCTGAAAATCTAATGTTTGTTTTGTAAGTTCTCATCATTTTTTAATGTTAATTATGCTCCAATATAATTCAAGAATTTTAAGGACTGACATTTCTTGTGAAAATTTCTTTCAAATTGTTTGAAAAGGTTCCCAAATTGCACTTTCTTAAAGATTTTAATTTTATAAGATGTTTATTACATTTAATTTAAGACCGTTAATTTGCCGGTTCTAACTAATTTATGAAATGAAATATCTTCCCATCATTTTACTTTTTACAGTAACACATTTAAAAGCTCAAGCCCCCATCCAGATTTATGCTGATGGTTTGAAGCAGTTTGATCTTTTCAATGGGAAAATGAACAGCACTGTTTCCTGTTACCGTATTCCGGCATTAGTGCTTGCAAAAAATGGTGATTTGATTGCAGCAATAGATGAAAGGGGATCGTCATGTGCTGATCTTAAAGCAAATGATAATATTAATATTGTGATGCGAAATAGTAAGGACAATGGTAAAACATGGTCAGATATCCGCACATTAATTGACTATCCGGTCGGTAGATCAGCATCAGATCCTTCTTTTATTCTGGACAGTATAACAGGTGCACTATTTCTTTTTTATAATTATATGGACCTGAATAAGGAGCGGGATGTGTATTACCTGCATGTGATGAAAAGTACTGATAATGGCGAAACCTGGGGAAACCCTGAAGACATAAGCAATCAAATCAGTAAGCCGGAATGGCATGGCGATTTTAAGTTTATTACCTCGGGAAAAGGCACTCAAACTGCCTCCGGTAGTTTATTACATACATTGGTAAATTTGAAATATGGGGTATTTGTATTTGGATCTGATGATCATGGAAAGACCTGGTTTTTGCGAGATACACCTCTCAAGCCGGCTGATGAATCTAAAATCATTGAGCTGAGTGATGGTTCCTGGATGGTGAATTCAAGAGTAAATTCACCGGGTATGCGCTACGTACATATTTCAAAAGATCAGGGGAATAGCTGGAGCAGCAGGGCTGAAAGTGCTTTAACTGATCCGGCCTGTAATGCAGCTATTATTCGCTACAATTATAAAAAAAACAATTGTTTGTTGTTTGTTAATTCAGATAGCAAGGATGAACGCAAAAATCTAAGTATTAAAGTTAGTTATGATGAAGGTAAAACCTGGACTCATGGAAAGACAATTTATGCAGGTGAATCGGCCTATTCTGATGCAGTGGTTCTGAAGAATGGAGAAATAGGGCTTTTATTTGAGAAAAATGGATACCGTGAAAATGTATTTCTAAGTTTTCCATTTCAATGGATAGTCAATTAATTTAAGGATTTAATCTTAGGACGGGTTCAATGTAAAATCATTCCGGGCTGCCCGGCCCTATGAAATACAGCTCTGGGTAAAATAAACCTTGCCGAAGGAGGTAGCTTCCGGCTTAGGTAATTTGAAAATTGAACTTCCTTTCTTGCCGGAACTACTCCGGAGGAAAGGGCTGAACTGGCCTATATCAAACAGGAACTGCTTTCCCAAATCAAATTATATTGGCTGGATTGCTCAATCTAACTAGTATTATTGGTGTTAATTAATTTACCTAACATCTGACTCAGTTTATTAGTTTATATTCTGAAACTATATTTGAACCAGACTAATTTTAAATTAATTTGTCCATAATATTTTAATAAAGTTTAAAATTTAAGCTGAAAATTGTTAAAAGGCAACAAAAAAATCACATTGCTTTCTCTTGCTTTTTTCTTTCTTTTTTAATTAACTTTAACATTGAATCAAACTAATACTTATGGCAATTTACAAACTTCAGGTTAACGGAAAGACCCTGCAGGCTGATGTAGAAGCAGATACTCCATTATTATGGGTGTTGCGTGATCATTTAGGCCTTGTAGGAACCAAATATGGTTGCGGTATAGCACAATGCGGAGCATGTACAGTTCATGTGAATGGATCCGCCACGCGTTCTTGTGTATATCCTGTTTCGGCAGTGGGCACTTCACAAGTAATTACAATCGAAGGATTATCTGAAAAAGGAGATCATCCTTTACAGCAGGCATGGGATGAGATCGATGTAGCACAATGTGGGTATTGTCAGGCAGGTCAGATTATGACTGCTGCTGCACTTTTGAAGCAAAATCCAAAGCCAAGTATGGATGAAATTGAAGTTACAATGAATGGTAATATCTGTCGTTGCGGTGCCTATCACCGTATTCGTGATGCAGTAAAATTGGCCAGCTCTAAAATTTGATCATGATGACAAGTAAAACAACAAACAACAGGCGCGATTTTTTAAAAATGAGCGCGATAGCAGGTGGAGGCCTCGTACTTGGATTTAATTGGTTCAGTGCTGAAGCCAGTGCACCTGAAGTTATATCCAGTTCAGCAATGGCTACCGGAAATATAGGTTTTAATAGTTATTTGTCGATCGCTACTGATGGTGTAATAACTATTATGTCACCAAACCCTGAGTTAGGACAGAACATTATTACTTCTTTTCCGATGGTTGTAGCTGAAGAGCTTGAAGCCGACTGGAAAACAGTAAAAGTATTACAGGCAAATTTAGATAATAAGTTTGATCGCCAGCTTACCGGTGGTAGCGGCGCAGTTCCACATTCATGGAAGTTATTGAGAAATGCAGGAGCTACAGCTAAATTCATGCTGATTGAAGCGGCGGCTAAACAATGGTCGGCACCTGCAGCAGAATGTACAGCAGCAAATAGTTTTGTAATTCATGCCCGCAGTGGTAAGAAATTAAGCTTTGGAGAGCTTGCAGAAGCGGCATCAAAAATTCCAGTTCCATCAAGTGTTAAGCTAAAAGACCGTAAGGATTTTAAATTAATCGGAAAATCAGTAAGAAACGTTGAAAATCTGAAGATCGTAACCGGTAAGCCCTTGTTTGGTATCGATTTTTACAGGGAAGGAATGGTTTTTGCAATGATTCAGCGTCCTTTACAGTTTGGGATGAAGCTGAAATCCTTTGATGGTTCTATCGCTAAATCAATGCCTGGAATTATTGATGTGGTTTCATTTAAGAACAATGTGGCTGTTGTGGGTAAATCTACCTGGCAGGTTCTTAAGGCAAGAAAAATGCTTAAGATTGAGTATGAAAAGGAGTTTGATCTGGAAAGTACTGAGGATCACGATAAATTATTCCTGAACTTAATGGATAACGGACAGGCAACTGTCAGACGTAAAGATGGGGATGTTGATGCTGCATTTAAAAATGCTGCAAAGGTGATAAAAGGCGAGTATCAGTGCCCATTTATTTCCCACAGTCCGATGGAGCCTATGAACTTTTTCGCTCATGTTCGCACGGATGGAGTTGAACTTATTGGACCTACGCAAACTCCGGGCAGAGCACGGTCTGAGGTTTCTAAACTATTAAACATTCCTGAAGATAAGATTACGCTACAGCTTACCCGTTTAGGCGGTGGCTTTGGCAGAAGATTATACAATGATTTTACTGTTGAAGCGGCCGAGCTATCCAGCATTATCAAAGCTCCTGTAAAATTGATCTGGAGCAAAGAAGATGATATGACTGCAGGTACTTATCGCCCGGCTTGTCGTTATCGTTTTGAGGCTGCACTGGATGCATCAGGTAATCTTACGGGATATAAATTGCGTGGAGTAGGTATCAATTCAGGTAACCCAACAAGGGAGCATAATTTCCCATCAGGAGCAGTAGATAATCTATTAATTGATTCAGTTGAACATAAATCGCCAATCACAACTGGTGCATGGCGTGCTCCGATCACTAATTTTCTTGCATTTGCAGAACAGGCTTTTATTGATGAAGTAGCGCAGGCAGCAGGTAAAGATCCTGTTCAGTTCAGGCTTGACCTTCTTGCAAAAGCTAAGAAATCACCTGTTGGAGATATTCGCTATGATATCAGCAGAATGGAAGGAGTAATTAAAATGGCGGCTGAAAAATCTGGTTGGGGTAAGAAGAAGGATGTATCACAAGGGTTCAGTGTTTATTTCTCACATGCCTCTTATGTTGCTCAGGTTGCTGATGTGATTATGCGTAACGGATTGCCGGTTGTTAAAAAGATCTATGCGGTTTCTGATTGCGGTCAGGTTGTTAGTATGAATGGGGCCACCCATCAGGTAATGGGTGGTATCGTCGACGGATTGGGACATGCAATGTATAGTAAGTTAAGTTTCAGAGATGGTGCAGCCGATCAGAATAATTATAATACCTACCGTCTGATTAAAATGAAGGAAGTACCTGAGATCGAAACACATTTTGTGGATAACGGAATCGATCCTACTGGTTTAGGTGAGCCCGCTCTTCCGCCAACTGGTGGTGCAGTTGCAAATGCAATATTCAAAGCAAGTGGTAAGCGTTTAAGAAATCAGCCTTTCATAGAGGAGGATGTCTTTAAAACAGTTTCTTAAAAACTATAATGTAATAGAAGCCGGCTGAGAATTTTCAGCCGGCTTTTTTTATGTTCAATCCATAGAAATGTCAATTTGTTTCAAATAGTTCAGAAGTATTGTTAGAATTTTTATTTTGTCATAAATAAATTTTACGATATGAAATGCCCAAATTGTCAAACAACCTTGCTTATTGCAGATAAAAAAGGAATTGAGATTGATTATTGTCCTGATTGCCGGGGTATCTGGCTCGACCGTGGTGAATTGGAGAAAATTCTTGAACGTTCAGCCGAACATTATTCAAACAAACTTAACTACGATTCCGATTATAAAAAATACCAGTATGATCAGGACGATAATTACCATAAAAACCACCCTTACCGCAAGAAGAAATCATTTTTGAATGACATCTTTGATTTTTAGTATAAATTCTTGTCCGATGTTTTATAATGCCTCTATACCTTAAATGTTTAGAGGCATTGTTTTTAACGCTCATTTTTAGGCTTTATAGTAGAAAATAGCTTGAAAATCATACCTTTGCAAAATTATTTCCCGAAAGCACAGTTAATGTTTCTGCAATCTTTCGCAATTATTCAAAAGTAAAGTATGAGAAAGATCGTTGATTACAGAAAAATTTTAGGAGTCGACAAAAATGCAGAGTTGCAGGAGTTGAAAACTGTTTACCGCACTTTAATGAAGAACTGGCATCCTGATAAGTTTACCGAATCTGCCGAGAGCAAGCTGGAAGCGGAAGAGAAAAGTAAAAGTATAATTGAAGCGTACCATTTTTTGGTTAGCATTGCCCCAGAAACTCGTTTACAAACTTTGGATGATTATAATCTAACTACAAGCAGTATCGGTATAGCTGATTTTGAATACAAGGGACAAGTATTGACCGTTAAGTTTGGTGATGGCAATGAATATGAATATTTCGATGTTCCAAGGGCTATTTATATAAAACTGATTAATTCCGAGTCCCCCGGCAGGTTTGCACGAAGACATATTTATAATAATTTTATCTATAGAAGTACCAGCAAGCGCGTCGCTATGGCTTAATCCTTCAATATGATCTGAATCTATTAACGTTTTGTTGTTTTTAGTCGTATATAATTTTGTTTATAAACAATAATCATAAATTAATACTATAAAAATTTTCAGAATAGGAAAGGGTTTCATCCTTTTCAGCATATTGACTTTGGTTAGTCTAAATGCTCTTGGACAAAAAAATAAACTTGAAAAGCAGGAGCAACAGATAACAAATTTCGAATTTTAACACGCATGCCCTTCCCCTTCAAGCATATTCCTGGCGTGGAATACACTTGGGAGGATTGCTTCTAGCGATTCTCTTGCCCCATTGGTACTTCCTGGAAGGGTTACAATTAAGGTTTTGCCGATAGAGCCGGCTACCGATCTGCTCATCATCGCAAGAGGGGTTCGCATCTGTCCGAAATTTCGAATAGCCTCTGTTATTCCATCTGCATCCCTTTCCAGGATCTCTTTTACAGCGTTTACGGTATTATCCCTCGGACCGAGTCCGGTGCCTCCCGTAGTGAAAATAAATTGTATGTCTTCTTTAACCCATTCCTGAATTTGCTTTTGTATTGCATCCTTGTCGTCAGGGAGTATTTTATAATCCAATACTTTGGCATTTGAAGTTTCGAGCATGTTGCAAATGAGTATGCCACTTTTATCTTCACGCTCACCATTAGCTGTCGAATCAGAACAAACCAATACGGCACATACCGCCGAACTTGTGGTGTACCTGTTTCGGTCGCTTTTTCCACCTTTTTTTTCCAAAAGTTTGATATGACCAATCTCTAAATTTGCATCTACCGGTTTTAACATATCGTAAATCTCCAGCGCAGCAACAGAAACTGCAGTTAAAGTTTCCATTTCGATACCTGTACGGCCAATAGATTTAGCCTCTCCCTGTATTACAATACCTGTCCTGTTGAGTATGTCATCATTAAACAAATCAGAGTGTAGATTTCTACCAAGGAACTCAAAAGTAAAATCCATGCTGTCTATGCTTACTGGATGACAATGAGGTAGTAATTGGGGAGTAAGCTTGGCTCCTAAAAAACCTGCTGCACGAGCCACGTCATATAGATTTCCTTTCGGGAGTTTATTTGAATTAATCAGGTCAATGCTATTCTCTGAACAAAATATGATTCCTACTGCTCTGGCAGTACGAAGTGTGATTTGTTTATGACTGATATCGCGCATTTTTGGTTTGTTACTAGTTAGTTATTAGTTGGTTGCTAGTTGATAATTTACTGTTTTAATCAAAGCTATGACTAATGTTTAATACCCTGAATCACAAATTTAAAATGAAGCAGGATTTCGTCTTGACTCTTGATTCTTTGTTCTTGACTCTTGATTCTTTACTCTTGGCTCTTGACTCTTGTTTTTACGCTTCAAACTTTCATAAATCATGGAATCAGTATACAGCCCCTGATTTTTAACTGATTGACCATAACTAAGTGAGCTTAAAACCAGGCATAAACAAAAGCAAATAACTCTAATTTTAATCATACGAAAAATCAATATTGAGCATGATCATCAAGTATCTGGAAAATTTATGAAAAATTCTTCGTTTAGCATGTAGTAATCAACTTTTATCTGTTTTAACTTTCCAAAAAATGTGTATTTTGCTTTGCGAATGATCATGTGTCTGATAAATTCTTCAAATCAAAATTTATTAAGATCGTGCTGTGATTTAATTAATCATAAGCTAAAAAGGGATGATTTTTATCAAAAGTTTTAATCACGCGCACACAGGATAAAATCAAAAAAATAAACAGATGAAGATTGGTCTTTTTATACCATGTTATGTAAATCAGTTGTATCCTAATGCTGCAATAGCTACGCTGGAACTACTGCAGAAGTTAGGTGCTGAGGTTAGCTATCCTTCAAAACAAACCTGTTGCGGTCAGCCAATGGCCAATTCGGGGTATGAACATCTTACACAATCATGTAATGATCTTTTTGTTGAAAATTTCTCAGGTTTTGATTACATAGTAGCCCCATCCGCAAGTTGTGTATTGCATGTGAAAGATCATTTACATTCTCATAAAGATGAAGTTGCGGCTAAAGAAATACGTGGTAGGATTTACGAATTGGTGGAATTTCTTACCGATGTTTTAAAGATAGAGAAACTTGATGCCCATTTTCCTCATAAAGTTGGTGTCCATCAGAGTTGCCATGGATTAAGGGGACTTCATTTGGCGCAAATGTCTGAGCTTGTTGCTCAGGATTTTTCTAAGCCCAAGAAATTGTTGGGTATGGTTTCCGGACTTGAGCTTACAGAACTAGACCGGGTGGATGAGTGTTGTGGATTCGGAGGGCTTTTCTGTATTGCAGAGGAAGCTGTATCTGTAAAAATGGGCAAGGACCGGATTACAGATCATACTAAGAATGGTGCAGAGTATATAACTTCACCTGACTTATCTTGTCTGATGCACATGGAGGGAATCATGCATAGAAATAAAAGTAAAGTCAAGATAATACATATAGCAGAAATATTAAACAGCTCATCCACAAAGGCATGAAAAGTACCTTAGATCACGCAGCATTAGCAGAAGAATTTAATAAAGATGAAGAACGTGTCGACTGGCATGATGGTTCACTTTGGTGGATCAGGCAAAAACGCGATAGGGCTGCAAATCAAACTCCGCAATGGGAGGAATTGCGTGAAGCGGCCTCAGCCATTAAAGCCAATGTAATTTCCAATTTGCACGATTATCTCATTCAATTTGAGGAAAATCTGAAGAAAAATGGAGTTAAGGTTTATTGGGCATCTGATGCAGAGGAGCATAATCAGATTGTGTATTCTATCCTAAAGGAAAAGGAAATTACTCAGATGGTTAAAAGTAAGTCTATGCTTACTGAAGAATGCCATTTAAATGAATACTTGGAAGACCGGGGAATTGAGGTAATCAACTCTGACCTTGGGGAATATATACAACAAATTGATAATGAGCCGCCTAGTCATATTGTATTGCCATGCATTCACAAACGTAAAGAAGAAATAGGCGAGTTATTTCATGAGCATCTTGGAACAGAAAAAGGTCTTTCAGATCCAACTTTATTAACCAGGGTAGCACGAAAACACCTTAACAATGTATTCCTGACACGTCGTGCAGCACTCACCGGCGTCAATTTTGCTGTAGCTGAAACCGGTGAGTATGTGGTTTGTACCAATGAGGGAAATGCAGATATGGGTGCACATCTTTCTGAGGTTCAAATTGCTTCCATGGGATTAGAAAAGATTATTCCGGAGCGTAAGCACCTTGGGGTATTTTTAAGATTATTGGCTCGAAGTGCAATTGGGCAGCCAATAACCATTTATTCCAGTCATTATAAGAAACCTCGCCACGGACAAGAGATGCACCTAATATTAGTTGATAAGGGTAGAAGTGATTTATTGGCCCGGCCAGATTTCCGAGATTCTTTGAAGTGTATTAAATGCGGTGCTTGTATGAATACTTGTCCGGTTTACCGTAAGAGTGGCGGTTTAAGTTATCACAATACTATTTCCGGACCGATTGGAGCAATACTTGCGCCAAATCTGGATATGAAACAGCATGCAGATCTGCCCTTTGCTTCAACACTTTGTGGTTCATGTACCAATGTATGTCCTGTTAAGATTCCAATTCATGATCAGCTTTATAAATGGCGTCAGGAAATTGTGAGGCTAGGTTATTCAGCTAACCGTAAAACCTTCAGCATGAAGGCAATGGCTCTAACTCTTTCTTCCCCCGAAATTTACAAGACAGCAGGAAAAACTGGACGATGGTTATTGAATAATGCGCCTTTTGCAATCAACAATAAGTTCAATCCTTGGTATAAGCAGCGCGACATGCCGGATAGTACTCAGGAATCTTTTGGAGAGTGGTATGCAAAGAATGGTTCAAAGAAATGATAAAAAGTAATATTAATGAGTAGCAGAGAAAATATATTGACGGCTGTTAAAAAGAATCAGCCGCCACTTACAGCCCTTCCAGATATTTCCATGTTCAAGGTGCATGAGGTAGATATTGTTAAAAAGTACAGTGAAATGTTTGCTGGCATTGGTGGTTTACTTGTTTCGGCAGAAAGTATTGAGAATGTAAAGGAACAGATTCGAACGAATTTTGATCAAGGCAGGCGAATTCTCACAACACTTCCTGAATTAGCTGATGTTGCGGAGTTATGTGATCCAGAATCAGATCCTCACAATCTTTTGGATGTAGAGTTAGCCATTATTGAAGCACGTTTTGCAGTAGCAGAAAATGGTGCAGTTTGGTTAACAGAAGATGTTATGGGGCACCGAATATTACCATATATTGCTCAGCATCTTGCTGTGATAGTAAGAGAAGACAGTATTGTCTCAACGATGCATGATGCCTATTCAAAAATAGGTTCAGAAGATTATGGATTCGGAGGTTTTATCGGTGGCCCTTCTAAAACAGCCGATATTGAGCAGGCTTTAGTACTAGGTGCTCATGGTCCTTTAAGTATGACCGTTTATCTGATTAAATAATTTACCTTGATACAAATGAAGAACGATTCAATCATTATTCGTGATAATTTAAAAGAGCAGTACAGAGATATTTATACTGAAGAGGTTTTACTGGCCTTGAATACCATGGCCCATTTTAATAAATCAGTGAAGGATTTAATGAACGAGCGGATCAAACGCCGTAATGATCGTCATACAAATAGCAAAAGAATTGGATTTTACAATCCTGAAAGTCTGATTCCAGGCTCAAACATCAAAGTTTCTGATGCCAGGGAAGGAAGGTTTGAAGGTTCTGTTATTCCTCAAGATCTTATGCAGCAATGGATTCAGGGCACCGGACCTGCAGCAAAACCCAATGCAACTCTTGAGAGCAGTATTAGGAACGTAGCTTATGCGCTTTTATCAGGAGCTGATGGCTGGATGTTTGATGGAGAAGATGCTCTTGGTCAGATTGATAGTATGTCATTGGATAACCAGCGAAATCTAAAACTTGCAATTGCCAAAGATCCTGTTTTTTTAAAAGTGGCAGAACAGGTTGCCTCCGAAATGAATCGCTGGTCGGAGGGCTTCCTGGGTCAGAAAATCGTTGGGGACTGGAAAAGCCAGCTTGATTTTACAACTAAGATTTTCCGTTGTCGCGGACTACATTTAGACGACAGGCATATTCGTGATTCGGATGGTGTGGCTTTAGCAGCATCGGTTGCTGACCTTTGCCTTTATGTAGTTAACAATTACAAGCAATTAAGGAAGGCAGGTTCATCAATTGTTCTGTATCTGCCTAAAATCCAAACTGCCGCTGAGGCCGCTTTATGGAATACCATGTTGAGTGCTTTGGAAGATCATCTTGGATTAGAAAACGGAACTATTAAAGTATATCTGCTGGTAGAGCAACTTGAAGCTACCTACCAGTTAATGGAAATCAGAGCTGTTCTGGGTAAACATTTTGTAGGTTATAATACCGGTCGTTGGGATTATATTAACAGTGTTTCTGATGCAATGGCATGGGATAAGTCCTTTATTAATCCTAATATAGAATCAGTCACCATGACTTATGGTTACATGCGTAACTATGAAGACAGGGTTCGCAGAGCAGTAAATACACCTGATGTTAATGGAAATTGTGCGATCTGGCAAGGAGGAATGGAACCTAATATTCCAGTGGGATCTGAAGAAGGTGTTGCTGCAAGCATGAAGAGAGCATTGGCAGGAGCAGAAAGAGAGCAACGCGAAGGAGCGAGTGGAAAATGGGTTGCCCATTGGAAAATGGTAAATATTGTAAGGCCGGTGTGGGAAAAGATAGGGGAATCCAATCAGGTTGGTCGTAAATTTTCGGGTCTGACTTACACTCAACAGGATGCTGATGGTTTGATTTTGCTTGAACCGGCGCCGATTACAATCAGGGGAGCCAGAAATTTGATTAGTGTTGCGATTCAGTACGGTAATGCTTTTGCCCAGGGTATGCAGGCAGCTGCGCTAAAGGCTGCAGATGATTTTGGTAATGATGACATCCTCTATCTGATGGAGGATATGGCTACAGGAGAGATCAGGTTAAGCATCGTTTGGGAATGGGTACATAAAGGTGCAGTATTTACCGAGGATGATGCTGAAACGGGTATCAAAGTTGGGGATAAGTTCAGTTATGATTTACTGAAAAGGCTGATTGATGAAGAATATGAAAAGCTGTTAAAGGCTGATAATAAAGACGTTTACGATGCTTCAAAAACAACAACCTTGCCCATTGCGCGGGAGATTGCAGAGATTTATGTTTTTAATGAATTTAAAATTCCTTGGTTTATAGACCTGCTTAACATTAATCTGAACAACGAGGATCTCGCTGAAGCCAGAAAAAGAATAGCAGATTATATCGAAACTTTCAAAGTAGAAGGCAAACGTATAACAGAAAACCCTGATTTTATTGTTTAGATAATTTAATGGGAACAGTTTTTTGAGACGAGATTTTTATCAAACCTGAAATAAATTTCAACCGGTTAATTATGATTCGTTTTAATACCATGCTGGCCACGGTTATTTGTTTACTGAATTTTCTGTTGGTATTTCCTGTTTTGGTTTTTTCTCAAGCTCAGCGGCCCAATATCGTATTTATCTTAACGGATGATCAACGTTGGGATGCTTTGGGCTTTGCTGGAAATCCAGTTATTAAGACTCCGGAAATGGACGCTCTGGCAAGATCCGGGACTTATTTCAAGAATGCATTTTCAACAACTCCAATTTGTGCAGCAAGCAGAGCTTCAATTCTAAGCGGTTTGTATGAGAGAACTCATGGCTATACCTTCCAAAAACCCAAACTCCAAGAAGCCTATTCTGAAATGATATTTCCCAAAATTTTGAAGGAAAATGGTTATCATGTTGGTTTTTTTGGAAAATTGGGTGTTAATATGAATAAGCCTGAACAATATTTTGATCAGAGTGATTTTTATGACCGGGGTATCGAACCAGACCGGAGTGGGTACTTTTATAAAACCATAGGTAAGGACACCGTTCATCTCACAAGATATAGCGGATCTCAGGCTCAGGATTTTATTAATAATGCTCCAAAAAACAAACCTTTTTGCCTTTCAGTTTTTTTTAGTGCCCCTCACGCACAAGACCCGGCAAAAGATCAATTTTTTTGGCAGGAAAAATCGGATAAACTTTATAGGGATATAGTCTTTCCTGAACAAGCTTTATCAGATGATAAATATTTCAATCAATTACCTGCAGAGGTAAAAAATGGTTTCAACAGAACAAGATGGAAATGGCGATTTGATACCCCGGATAAGTATCAAAAAAGTATGCAGGGATATTATCGGATGATTACAGAAATAGATGATGAAATTGGAATGCTTCGTAAATTATTAAAGCAAAAGGGCTTGTCTGAAAATACCATTTTCATTGTGATGGGTGATAATGGCTATTTTACTGGTGATCGCCAGCTTGCCGATAAGTGGCTGATGTACGATGCATCAATTCGAATTCCTCTTCTTATTTATGATCCCAGAATAAACAATCCTTCGTCTATTGATGCCATGGTTTTGAATATTGATGTATCTAAATCAATTCTTGAGTTTGCAGGATTGCAGGCGCCCAAAAATTATCAGGGTATAAGTCTCAATCCTTTTCTGTTGAAAGGGAATAAAACCCCAATAGTAAGAAAAGATATTTTGATAGAACATCTGTGGAAATTACCTGAAATCCCATCCAGTGAAGGTATTCGGACTGCCCGATGGAAATATTTTCGGTATAGATTAATCAAGGCGCCTGAAGAATTATACGATTTACAGAATGATCCGCTTGAAACTATAAATTTGGCAGGTGTTGCCCGGTATTCAAAACAGATTATTAAATTGAAAAAGCAATTAAATGCCCACTCTGAAAAATATACTTCTGAAAAACTTGTTCCGGATGAACCGGAAATTACAAACATGAAGTTTTGATAAAACATTAATTCAATAGATTTTACATTATATACTATGAAAAAACTTCCATTAATAATTCTCTTTTTATTGATGATTGTTCACTACAATTCCTATGCACAGTCATCAGCCAGGGATATTCTAAAACAGAAAACTGAAAAGGATCTGCAAACAATCATAACCAGCTCATCTGCTTTAACGGGTTTTATGGCTATTGATTTAACAAGCGGAGAATCAATAGGGATTAATGAGGAAATTACTTTTACACAGGCGAGTGCAATCAAAATCCCAATTCTGATGGAGGTTTATAAACAGGCCCATGAAAAGAAGTTTGCACTTACTGATTTAAGGCCATTATTACCTTCCAATACAGTAGCCGGTTCTGGTATTCTTAATGTTATGGTTGATCCGGTTAATCTGAGTATTCGGAATTTATGTGTCTTGATGATTGGACTAAGTGATAACTCCGCTACAAATACTTTGATTGAATTGGTTGGGATGAAAAATGTAACCAATACCATGAATTCCCTTGGATTCTCAAATACCAGATTACAGCGCAGGATGATAGATCAGTCTGCTTCGCTAAGAAATGAAGAAAATATTTCTACTCCTGCAGAAGCGGTCGGAATTATGAAGTTATTGTTTGATGGTAAATTTATTGATAAGTCTACTTCAGATCAGATTTTATCTATTCTGCAAAAAAATCCCATTGAGAATAGCAAATTAGCAGTCAGTCTGCCGGAAAATGTAAAATTAGCCTTCAAACCCGGTGGAATGGGAGGAGTGTCTACAGAATGGGCTATCGTTTATTTGTCTAACAGACCCTATGCACTGGCAATAATGGAAAATTATAAAACCCCTATAACTCCCTTGGACATTATAAGTTCACTATCTAGAAGGATTTATGATTATTTTTCGATGATGAAAGCAACCAAATACGGGGTTTTAATTGAGAATTGACAGTTGACAGTTAAAGTTAAGACTTGTTATTGACAATTGAGAACGAATTTAAGTTGTCAATTATCAATTATCAACTGTCAATTATTTCGGACCTCCTCCAAACTTATTTAATCTCATTGCAAACGACAACATAAAATACTGCCCCAGCCGATTTATTTGTCTGTCAATAATAATATTATCAAATACATCTCTTGAAATACCTGTGTTTTGATTTAAGAGGTCATTTCCTTCAAAACGTATAGTTCCATTATTCCCTTTCAGAAAACGATATTCTGTATATAGACGCAGAATGGTTGGGTTTCTCACAATCCCATCATCAAAGCCGGTATTTATGGTTTTTCTAAGATCGTATCCTAAAGTAAGATCCTTGAAAAAGTAATTTCTTCCACGTAATTGAAAACTCAAACTGTTGGTTTGGCGGTCTGTGAAATTCGATTGAGAATACTGAGTCTTATTAATGGCATAAGAAGTTTCCAATTCTAAGTCGATCACATCATTTATATCTACTTCGAATTCAAGCTCTTGTCTGACCAGAAAATTTTTGGCAACGTTTCTATTCTGATCGATATAGGCCACATTGTTATTTAGATTTGCCGAGCCTGAATAGGTTAGGGTATACTTACGCTCTGCAAAAGGCTTGCCATAGGAATAATCTCCACGAAGCGAATAAAATCCATCAGTATTGATATAGCTTGTTAGCTGATTTACCGTGTTTGGAATCTGGATTTTGGTGGTTACAATTTTATCTTGTGTCTGACTGAGTGAGAGGTTGGCATATAATACATGCCCCATGTTCCAGTCAGACTGATTGTATCTTGCATTGAAACTATGTACAAATTCCGGCTTTAAATCAGGATTACCTGTAATGGTGTTTTGAAGATTAGAATTATCGGTTATAGGTTGCAATTGAAGGAAGCCAGGCTGGTTATTGCGACCCCAGTAATTGACATTTAATGATTGTTGTTTTGAAAAATTATACACCATTCGAGCTGAAGGTATCAGATTAAATGTTCGTTTATTGGTATTAATATTCCTGCTGATATTTTGACCCTTAAGAATTGCAGGTTGGCCACTAAATCCCAAAGTGTAATTGAACTTCTCCTCGATAAACCTGTAATTTGCTCCAAACCTGTGCGTATAAAATTGAAACTCATAATTATTGCTCAGATCGGTATTGAATATCTGATTTCCATTAATTACATCATTGGTAATACGGTCGGTTGTTGTTCCTGACCTGCTGTGACTGTAATTAAACTCTATGAAGTTTTTTGCCCATAATGGCTCCATATAGGTTATGTTCGACCATAAGGAATAGTTATTGTTTGTATTGGCAATTAGTTGATTCTGAATTCTTGTTGAGTCACCACCAGCCTGCCTGATCAGGTAATTATTGAAAACATCTCGATCATTATCTCCATTTGAATAGTTCAGGTTACCGCTTAAACTCATATTCCTTCCCTTCTTTGCAAACTTGCGATTATAATAGAAATTTGAACCCGTGTTTAAACTCATTGAATTTGTGCCTGAAATATTATTTCTTAGGGTGCTTAAGGTTTGCTGCGAAATATTAGTTTCTCCAACATTTATAGATAGGTCTGAATTGTAAGAAAATCTGGGAGAAATTCTGATGAAGGTTGATGTATCAGGTTTCAAAACAATATTACCCGAAAAGTTATGACTGTTATTATCGCTATTATTCTCCGAGACAGCATTCTCAAGTCTGGTAAAATTCTCAAGGAAATTTTGTGATAAAGTCTTACTTAATGTCTCGTTTATGCGGTTATTAAAACTGTACCCAGCATCTGCGGATACCTTTTTACTCCATTCATTCCGATAGTTCATATTTGCAGAGTTCGTACTTGTAATACCATTGGAATTCCCTCCACGCATGTTGATATTATTGACAGTACCGTCAAATGAAAGCTGTCGTTCACCTTTAAATGTGTTTCCTCTCAAACTGGTATTATACCTGTCTTCATTACCCATTCCACCAAAAATTCTGGCAGAGTACCCACGCTTTTTATCTTCCTGGATTGTTAGATTCAAAACTTTCTCAGCTACTCCGGTTTTTATTCCTGTGAGATTGGCATGATCACCAAAATCATCAATAATCTGAATATTTTTGATAATGTCAGCAGGTAGGTTTTTTATTGCAGTTGCTACATCTGTTCCAAAAAAATCCTTTCCATTAATCCTGATTTTGGTAATCGCTTCACCCTGGGTGGTAACATTGCCATCAGCATCTACTTTAACACCCGGAAGCTTTCTGAGAATCTCATCCACGGCATCTCCCTGTCTGACAGGGAAAGAAGCGGCATTGTATGTAACGGTGTCTTCACTGATTTTAATTGCTGTAACAGCGGTAATTACAACCTCCTCTAAGTTATTGGAGGAGGGTTTTAAAATGATTGGAGGCAATTGCAATGCATTACCTCCGGATATGATGTATGCTTTGATAAAGGTCTTAAATCCTATAAATGCAGCAGAAAGTGTAAAATTAGTCCACTTAACATTATTCATATTGAAATTTCCATCAAGATCGACAGAAGTTTGAATGCTGTCTTGCCCATTTTTTAGCTTAATTAGAGTTCCTGTAAGAGGAATTCCGGCGGTATCTAGAACATTTCCCTTTACCTGATAATTCTGTGAATAACTTATGAAGGAAATTGAAGCTAAAAACAGGGTAAGAAAAAATCCTCTCATAAATTATTCGTTTCAATTATATGGTTGTTTAAATCTTTAAATTTAGATAACCTCGTGATATCATGGTTTAAAGTTCCAAACTTAAGTTTCTTTTAAAGGTGGCAAATATAACTTTAAGCAATATTTAAGCCGTTTAATGTGCAGTATTGTTACATAGATTGTACAATCATTTTACATTAATTTGTTTTTGGAGCCCAGAGTTGTAAATAATCAAGTTATAGAGATTCATGGTTTTCTTGTTTTAATTGTTACTGTTTAGACGATTGTTTACCTACCCATCAATATGCTGTGCCAAATTTTTAATTTTATAGAAGGATACCTGATATTAAATAAATTGTATTTTTAGTTCGGGTAATTAATCATTTACAGAAAGCTAACCAGAAGATTTAACTAGTTTTTATTAGAACTTATGAAAAGAAGACAATTTATGTCTAACACGTTGTTTGCAGGTTTAGGAAGTTTGAGCCTTAATACATTTGGATCTGAGCATCTTATTTTTTCTGAAGACAGCGGATTAAACGGTTTAGACTTAAACAAGCTACACGATTTTTACCATGCCGAGCTCTTCAACAGGTTTATACCCAACATGGATAAGTTTGTGATAGACCATAAGCTTGGTGGCTTCATGACATCTGTAGATATTACCAACGGTAATCAGGTAAATTCTAACAAGACTGCATGGTTTGAAGGCAGAGGAATGTGGACTTATTCTTTTCTTTATAATAATATTGAAAAGAATCCAGAATATTTAGAAATAGCAAGAAAATCAAAGGATTTCATTCTTAAACATTTGCCTAAGGATGACAAATTTATTACTTCCTCCTACAGCAAGGATGGAAATCCATTGTCAGGTCCTGGCGATATTTATTCCAGCTTATTTGTTGCAGAAGGACTAGCTGAGTTCGCAAAGGCTACTAACGATAAACAGTATTTTAAGATGGCTAAAATGCTTATTTTGTCTTGTCTTGATCGTTACGATAGTCCTGATTATGATTATTATGTTGCCTACCTGAACTCTGACGCACCTAAAATTCCTGGCCCAAGGGTACTTGGCCATTGGATGGTATTTCTGCGTGCTGCCACTCAAATTTTAGAAAATGGTCCGGATGCTGAAATGGAGAAATTAGCCGACAGATGCCTGGATGCTTGTCTGAATCATCACTTAAATCCAAAGTATAACTTGTTTAATGAGGTTTTAAATCATGATTTCAGTCGACCGGATAATTCTTACAAGGATTTTGCCTACACAGGTCATGGTATGGAAATGTGCTGGATGTTGCATTTTGAAGCTGTCCGAAGAAAGGATAAAAAGCTTTTTGACAGAATTACTGAGGTGTTTAAAACACATATTAATGTTGCTCATGATGATGTTTATGGCGGATATTTCAGATCACTTGATCATGTAGACAATAATATCTGGAAGGTAGACAAGGTACTTTGGCTTCAGGAGGAGGTTTTGATTGGTAGTATGTTTATTGCCGAGCATACCGGAGAGGAATGGGCTAAAAAGCTTTTTAATGAAACACTTGAGTATGTTTTAAAGAGTTTTGCAAAGCCAGGTAATTTATTTTGGGCTTCTGCCGGCGACCGCTTTGTGAAAGAATATGCTAAAACAAGAGCTGAACATTATCATCATCCCCGGCACCTGATGCTTAATTTGCTTTCTTTGAAGAGAATGATTAAACGTAAAGGTAAAACATCCGGACTATTTGAATGAAATCAGCCTTTGTTTTGAAACAATACAACATGAAAAACAATGAATATTCCCGGCGTAAATTCTTAAAGCGCAATACCTTAGCTGGATTGGGTTTAATGGCCTCAGCAACTCTCGCAGGATCTGTTTTGCCAGAAGTAAGTCTTGCTTCACAATCTCTGGATCTGAAAAAGATTAGTGGACTGGATTTTAAAAAGCTTCGCGAAGAGTACAATGAGGCCTTGTTGAATAAATTCATTCCAAATATGGATAAGTATATTGTGGATCATGAATTAGGGGGTTTTATGTGTTCTGTGGATATTCTGACCAGAAAGCTTGTCAATACTACTAAACGGGTATGGTATGAAGGAAGGGGAATATGGATGTATTCTTTTCTTTATAATAATCTGGATAAGAACCCATCTTATCTTGAGATCGCTCGTAAATCTAAAGACTTTATTTTAAAGCGCTTTCCAACAGATGGTAGTTATTATATCTCCTCTTTCACTAAGGAGGGAAATCCAATTGGTGATGCCGAAGGGGATGTTTACGGGAACCTCTTTGTTGCAGAAGGACTTGCTGAATATGCAAAGGCTGTTAACGAAACAAAGTATTTTGAGCAGGCAAAAGAAATTGTCCTGACTGCTGTACAGCGTTATGACAGACCAGAATTTACCTATAATTATAAGGCAGAAAGTAGAATAGCCGGGCCTCGTATTCTCGGGCATTGGATGATTCTGCTAAGTGTATGTACACAAATGCTCAGGCAAAAAAATGATAAGGAAATCAGAGCCCTTGCTGAGCGATGCGTTGATGCTATTATGAATCATCACCTGAATTCTGACTACAGACTTTTGAATGAAGCACTGGGCCATGATTTAAGCCCCTTAAGTGATCCTGTAGCATCCCAATACGGCGATCTTGGTCATGGTTGCGAAACCCTTGCATTTGTAATGAACTATGCAGTTTTAACTAAGGACGCTAGTCTCTTTCATCGTTCTGCTAAAGAATTTAAAAGGCATGTAGATACTTCCTGGGATGATGTTTATGGGGGTTACTATCATGAACTCACTAACGTAAATAATAATACCTGGACTTTGAACAAATTACGCTGGGTTCATGAAGAGATTCTGATTGGAGCAATGATCCTGATTGAACATACCGGAGATGAATGGGCAATTAATTGTTACGCCAGAACTGAGGAGTATATCAGAAGGAATTATGTTCGGCCTGAGTATGCATTTATTATAGATAGTGGAGACAGAAAAATGGAAAAGCATAGCCAGTTAAGAGCAGAACATTATCATTATCCAAGACAATTAATGGTTGGCATTCTTGCAATCGACCGTATTATTAGCAGAGGTGAAAAGCCTTCAGGCATTTTTTCTTGAAACGAATTGTAAATGTATTTTGAGAATGCATTTTTTTAATAATTAAAATAAAATCCCCTGATGATTAAACAGAAATATGAAGGCCAGGCATTTTACAATGCACCATTCGTGGTTGAAAATTTTAATGGTATGCCTTACCGATTACTCGGCAAGTCCGGATTAAAGGTTTCAAACATAGGCCTTGGAACCTGGAAAATGGGTTATCCGGAAAGTGGAGATGAATCACGTATTGATAAGAAAAATTCATTTGCCATACTCGACAAGGCTATTGATCTAGGCGTTACTTTCTGGGATACTGCAAACAGATACAATAATGCTTCAGGCAATTGTGAACGGATTATAGGTAAATGGTTTAAAAAGCATCCTGAACAGAGGCGAAATGTAGTCCTTGCCACAAAAATGTCAGGAACTATGGACGGATTAAGTCCGAATCATTGTGGGATTTCTCGAGGTAATATCATGGAGTCAGTATATGCAAGTCTGGAAAGACTTCAAACAGATCATATCGACCTGCTTTATTTTCACAGATTTGACGGAATAACTCCTCCTGAAGAAAGTTTGGCAGCAATTGAGGATCTGGTCAGGCAGGATCTGATTCGTTATTTTGCAGTTTCAAATGCCAGTGTTGATATTCTTAAAACTTACCAAGCTGTACAATCTCAAATGTCTGTAAGAAGTAGGATATTGGCAGTACAGAATCAGTTTGATTTGCTTGATGGCGAATCAGCAATTGATAAAGGGGTTATGGAATATGCCTCAGAACAGGGCATCTCCTTTATAGGCTGGAGTCCAATGGCCAGAGGTCTGCTAAGCAACAGATACCTTAATCCTGTAACTGCCGGTCCAGGCGATCGTTTGTTTGATGAAGGAGATCTGAAAATAAAGGCAAGTCCTGAAAATATGACCAAACTACACGCACTTGCGGCAATTTCAAACGAAATGGGCATTGAACTTAGTCAGCTTGTGATGGCCTATATGTTAACTATGAAAGGCATGGGTCCAATTATTCCTTCCTCCTCCAGCGTCAAACAGCTTGAGTCAAATGCAGCTGCCGGCAAACTCATTTTAACTGATCAACAGATTGCTAGTGTCAAGAAAATTGTAACCTACTAGTTCATCAAAATGACAATTTTAAGATTTAATTCCGCCACTTTTTCAATTATTGTACTATCTGTTTTAAACAGTTTTGGGCAAGCCAAAAAACTAGACCAGGATGTCCGTAATGCGATGTTTGCTGCAACCCGTTTTATGGTAGAAAAGGCAAGCGTGAATGGTGGCTATGTCGCACATTATCTTCCTGATTTTTCCCGCCGATGGGGTGAGCTTGAAGGATTTAAAACTCAGGTTTGGGTTCAAGATCCCGGTACTGTAAGTATGGGAAATGTATTTTTAGATGCTTATGAAGCTACAGGAGATGAATATTATTATCTCGCCGCAGAAAAAGTTGCCTCTGCACTGATCTGGGGTCAGTTGCCTGAAGGAGGTTGGAATTACATGATTGACTTTGCAGGAGATCGTTCATTAAAACACTGGTACAATACGATCGGAAAAAACGCATGGGGCTTTGAAGAATACTATTATTATTACGGAACGTCAACATTTGATGATTCCAATACTTCAGGACCTGCTTCTTTTCTTCTCAGACTCTATCTTCAGAAGATGGATATTAAATATAAACCGGCGCTTGATAAAGCTATCCAGCTTGTTATTGACAGTCAGTATCCGCTTGGTGGATGGCCGCAGCGATTCCCACTAAAAGACAATCATCCTAAAAATGGCAAAGAGGATTATTCTGCATATTATACTTATAATGACGAAGTGATTTCAGGAAATATTGATTTTCTGATACAGTGTTATATCCGTTTGGGGGAACAACGTTTTCTGGATCCAATTCGTCGGGGAATGAATTTTTACCTGATTACACAACAGGGGAATCCACAGGGCGGCTGGGGGCAACAGTACAAAATGGATCTACAGGTTGCCCATGCAAGAAGTTATGAGCCTCCTGCTCTGATGCCCGGTTTTACTTATACTCATGTTTTGCTCTTAATGAAATATTACCAGCTCACAGGCGATAGGAAATTTTTGGCCCGTATACCTGATGCAATCCAATGGCTTGAAAGCTGCCGTCTACCTGCTGAAAAAAGTCTGGGTGGTACCCGAACTCATGCTACATTTATTGAACTGGGAACTAACAAGGGCCTTTATGCTCACCGCAAAGGTACGGGAGTGAAGGACGGTAAATATTGGTGGGATTATGACGATAATAATCTGCTTGCACATTATGGTGGAAAAACCAATATTAATATTCAATTCCTCAAAGATGAATTCCAAAGGGTAAACGCACTTTCATCGGAGGAAGCTACAAGGAATTCACCCTTAAAAGTGGGAGCCAGCAAGGATGGTCTTTTACCTCAGTCGCAGGTTATTAATGCATCTTCAAACGCTGTAACACCCGACGAAACTACAATTTTGGGTATAATAAAAGCCTTGGATCAGGATCGTTGGCTTGTAAAGCATATTCAAATAAGCAGACCTTTTTCTGTTTTGCCGGATGGGTCAGAAATGAATACTGCAAAGCTTAGCGATGAAAATGGGAAGGGAATCGTTGATCCATCTGAGCAGCAATACATCTCCACCCGTGAGTATGAAAAGAATATGGGCTTATTAATCAGATATTTAAAAAGATAAAAAACAAGAATGAAATTTGAGAATCAATTTCTGGTCAATCTCAAGAATCCGGTCATCAGAACCGGAATGGTATTGCTACTGATTATCTTGGTCATAATATCCTGCTCCAAAATTTCCAGGAATTTGCCTGCGGGCTCAGCTGATAAGGGCGGATTATCCCTTCCGGATAAGTTCGAAGCGGTAGTTGTTGTAGACAGCATTGGTAAAGCAAGGCATCTGGCTGTAAATGAAAATGGAGATATTTATGTTAAATTGACATTTAACAGGGCAATGAAGGGTTCAGGAGGTACAGTAGGTTTGCGTGATCTGAATGGGGATGGCAGAGCTGATTCAATTGTATACTTTGGTGATTATAAAGATATCGGAGGCTCAGCAGTTGGAATGACCATACATGATGGTTATCTCTATACCAGTACCGTTAATCAGGTGCTTAAAAATAAACTGACACCCGGTCAGTTAGTTCCTCAAAGTAAAACAGAAGTAGTACTGACAGATATTAGTCCGAATGTGGCCAATAACTGGCATACCACCAAGCCTGTTGCATTTGATCGCAAAGGTTATATGTATGTTCCCTTTGGCACTCCTTCAGATGCCGGTCAGGATATTACTAAATATGGCCCAATCGGAATCCCGGGAGGTAAAGGTTTAGATCCATCACCCGAATTGGAAACCCATGGTGGTATCTGGAGGTTTGATGCGTCTAAAACAAATCAAACCCAAAAGGACGGCTATAAGTTTGCCACTGGTATCAGGAGTGTAGTTGGGATGGTCTGGAGTCCGTTAGATGATCATTTATACGCAGTTATGAACGGGATTGATAATTTTCGTACAATTTATCCTGATTTATATACCGCATGGCAGGCAGCTGTTTTACCTTCTGAGCCATTGCTTAAAGTAACAGAGGGATCTGATTTTGGCTGGCCTTATGCTTATTATGATCATATGTTGAAGAAGAATGTCTTGCAACCAGGATATGGCGGTGATGGTAAGATCATAGGAAGAGCTTCAAAATTTGATGTGCCTGCAATAGGTTTTCCCGGACACTGGGCACCCATGGATGTGATGTTTTATCAGGGCAATCAATTCCCTGAACGCTATAAGCAAGGAGCTTTTGTTGCATTTCATGGTTCAACAGATCGGTCTCCCTATCCTCAGGCAGGTTATATCGTTTGTTTTGTGCCTTTTAAAGATGGAGCGCCTACAGGCAATTGGGAGGTTTTTGCGGATGGGTTTACCGGGGTTGACACTGTCATAAATACCAGTGATGCAGTTTATCGCCCAATGGGACTTGCAACAGGCCCGGATGGTTCTTTATATATTTCTGAGTCTAATAAAGGTAAGATCTGGCGGGTAATGTATAAGGGAAATAAGAACGAATTTGGGGAGAAAGAGCTTGCTGCAATGGAGCTTAGAAAGAGCAGATCCTATATTAAAGCGCCTGATGAAGTAAAGGATAATTTGCATAGAGGTGATCGTTTAGCCGGAAGTATATTATACAATACCTATTGTGCATCCTGTCACCAGCGGGATGGTAAAGGTGATAACAGTCGTTTTCCACCACTTGCCGGATCTGATTGGGTAAGCGGTGATAAACAAAGGTTGATCAGTGTTATTCTTAATGGATTGGATGGAGAGATCATGGTTAATGGTCAATCCTGGCAGGGAATGATGCCTGCGCATGCTGAGTTTTTAGATGATCATGCAATTGCATCAATCTCAACCTATATCCGGCAAAGCTTTGGTAATAGGGCGAGTCCGGTTAATAGCCTCGAGGTGAGTAAAATCAGAAAGAGTTCCAGGAAATAAGCCTTGCCTGTTTCTGAATTTGATAATTAATAACGGACTGTAAGTTTAAATCAAAAAATATGAAATCAAAAACTCTATTAGGTGCTCTGCTTATTCTTGGATTGACATCCTGTGTAGGCAACCTAACTACTGAATCAAAAAAAGTTTCTTCTGAGCGTAAAATAATTATGCCTGAAGGCTATAACAGGGGCCTGCCTTTTACTCCTGGTATTCTGGTTGACGGAACGCTTTATGTTGCTGGATTTAGCGGAGAGGATGCTAAAACCGGTGTTATCCCTGAAGACTTTGAAATTGAAGTGAAGCAGGCATTGGATAAAATTGGAGTAATCCTTAAGGAAGCCGATATGGATTATGAGGACGTAGTGTCTGTACAGGTTTATCTGACTGATATGGAATTATTTGAACGGATGAACACGGTTTACCGTACTTATTTTGATGAACCTCGTCCGACACGTTCCATAATGGGAATTAAAAGTCTGATTGGCCCTGCAAGGATAGAAATTACTGTTACAGCTAAAAAATAATAAATACTTAATCCTAATAAACGGCGAATTTGCCACAAATAATCAATTTATTATCACAATGAAAATCAATATATCCGAGAATCCTGTTGAATTAGGTTTGGGGTCTGCAGCTGCCTCAATTGAAGGAATAAAAAATGCTATTGCTAAAAATGGACAGGCTAATGTTATTCTTGCAACAGGAGCAAGCCAGTTTGAAACCTTAAAATGCATTGTTCTTGATCAGAGTATTGATTGGTCCAAAGTAGTGATGTTTCATCTGGATGAATACATCGGATTGCCTGAAACAGAGCCTGCAAGTTTCAGAAAATATTTAAAAGAGCGATTCCTGAATCTGGTTTCTCCTTTAAAAGCCAGCTATCTTGTCAATGGAGAGAATGATCCGGAAGCTGAGTGTAAACGGTTAAATCAGATAATTTCTGAACATCCCATTGATGTTGCTCTTGTAGGTATCGGTGAAAACGGACACCTTGCTTTTAATGATCCTCCGGCAGATTTCGATACAGAATTACCTTACATTGTTGTAAATCTAGATGAAAAGTGTCGATTACAACAGTTTAATGAAGGTTGGTTTAAATCAATTGATGAAGTGCCAAAGCAAGCAATAAGTATGTCAATAAAACAAATTTGTAAATCAAAACTGATTATTTGCTCAGTTCCTGATTTAAGAAAAGCCGAAGCAGTTAAGAATTCGCTGGAGAATAATGTAAGCAATAAGTTTCCTGCGAGTATTTTGCAAACCCATGCCAATTGCGTCTTTTTTCTTGATAAGCATTCAGCATCCTTAATTAATAGAACAAATAATCAATAGTATGAAACGAAGAGATCTGATTAAATACCTCTCGGTTGCCCCATTAGCAGGCGGTCTAACAGATGCTTCTTCTAATTCGGCAAGTGCAGGTTTAAAATCACTTGTAAAACGCGATCTGGTAAAAGAACTGGGATTAAGAACATTCATTAATGCATATGGAGTTTACACGACCCATACTGCATCATTAATGCCCGATGAGGTGATGGCTGCAATACAGGATGCCTCTAAAAAGTATGTTCTGTACAATGACCTTCAGGACAAAGTTGGAGAGAAAATAGCAGCGATGTGCCATTCAGAAGCTGCAATGGTAACTTCAGGATGCTGGTCCGCACTTGTTCTTGGTACAGCCGGAATTCTCACAGGCATGGATAAGGCTAAAGTTGCCTTATTGCCCAACCTTTCAGGATTTGAGAAAAATGAGGTTATTCTTCAAAAGACTCATAGTGGGTCGTATGATCATGCCCTTACGAATACAGGTATTAAACGTGTTTTTGTAGAGACGGTGGAAGAAATGGACGCTGCATTCAGTTCAAAAACTGCGATGACCTGGTTTTATAATGAAGCAGATCCATGGGGTAAAATAGGTCATCAACAATGGCTTGCTCTATCTAAAAAGCATAAAATACCTGCAATGATTGATATTGCGGCTGATGTTCCTCCTGTTGAGAACTTATGGAAGTTCAATGATATGGGCTATGATGTGGTTTGTGTTTCTGGTGGAAAAGCCATACGTGGTCCTCAAAGTGCTGGTATTTTAATGGGCAGAAAAGAGATCATCGCAGCTGCCCGACTAAGTGCTCCTCCGGGTGGAGGTAATATCGGTAGGGGTATGAAAGTGAATAAGGAGGAAATATTCGGGATGTATGCGGCTCTTGATCGTTTTATTAATCTGGATCATGGAAAGGAATGGAAAATGTGGGAAGACAGAGCTAATGTAATTCTGGATGCAGTTAAAAAAGTGAACGGGGTTAAAGCTGAAATTTTTGTACCGCCAATTGCAAATGTTACTCCAACTCTCAGGATTTCATGGGATCAGTCATTGATTAAGTTAACGCCAAAAGAAATGACTTTAAACTTACGCAACGGTGAACCTTCTATAGAGGCACCCAAGAGTATAAATGATGCAATGATCCTTTCAGTATGGATGATGCAGACTGGAGATGAGAAAATTGTTGCCAGGCGCTTTACTGAAGAATTGCTTAAATCCAGAGTTTAATAAAAATTGTTATTTATTTTAATCACAAGCTTATGCTTCGCAAACCATTTTTTCTATTACTTTCACTTTGCTTGATTTCCATAGCTGTAAATGCACAAAGTAAATATAAAATCCTTATAAAGGGTGGCCATGTTATTGATGCAAAAAACAATATCAATGAAACAATGGATGTTGCAATACTGGATGGCAAAATTGTCAGAGTAGCAAAAAATATTGATACCGCGCTTGCTGTTCAGATTGTTGAAGCTACAGGAATGTATGTAACTCCTGGTCTTATTGATTTGCATGCCCATGTTTTTTATGGCTTTGATCCGGATAGTTATCTGAGTGGAGGCACGGTTGCCGTACTTCCTGATCAGTCAACTTTTCGGGCAGGTGTAACTACAGTGGTGGATGCCGG
>CAMBFY010000002.1 GCA_945865415.1 Sphingobacterium thalpophilum | reverse complement strand
TTTAGTTTTAGTTTTAGTTGTTGATTAGAAAATGTAAGTTAATTGATTTTTTGTTTGGTGCTATTATTTAAATGTTATGCTTTCGTCATTATTAAGAATATCGTTTATTCGTATTCCAATTGATTCGGAATAACAAAAATATAATTTTCGAGCTAATAAAAAATTTTTTGTGAATTTATTAATTCTTTTTGTTCAATCCTGTCAAAGCCACCCCTAAAATGTGGCAAGAAACGTGCCGTTCTAAAAAATGATTAAAACCAAAATCCTTAATCATTTTACAATGAAAACTATTTTTTGTTGTAATTGCAAATTTGCTGGATGATTTTAAAGGCTAAACAGTAAAAAATACTTTAGGATTTGCACTAATTATCTCATTATCAGTAAATTCTTCATATTGTTTAAAATTTGATACAAAAGCCTGAGCCAGAATTAATGCATTCTGATCGTAAGCATCTTTGTCATTCCAGGTAGTACGTGGGTTTAAGATTTCTGAAGGCACACCGGGGCAGGACATTGGCATTGCCAGATCAAAAACCGGATGATACTGATATTGAACTAAATTCAAATCACTATTTAAGGCGGCCCTGATCATGGCTCTTGTATATGAAAGTTTCATTCTGGTACCAATTCCGTACACTCCTCCAGTCCATCCGGTATTAACCAGCCATACCTTAACATCCCCTTCAATCATTTTTATACCAAAAAGTTCTGCATACTTAGCAGGATGAAGGGGTAGAAAGGCTTTACCAAAACAAGCCGAAAAGGTTAACTGGGGTTCAGCAACATCAGCTTCGGTACCTGCAACTTTGGCCGTATAACCTGAAATGAAATGGTACATGGCCTGAGATCTGCTTAAGCGGGAAATCGGAGGGAGTACTCCAAACGCATCTGCAGTAAGAAAAAAGATATTCTTTGGTCCTGGCGCTATGGAGGGGATTATTGCATTATCAATAAAATCAATCGGATATGCTACCCTGGTATTTTCCGTTTTTTGAATATCGCTAAAATCAACTTTCCTCGTGTTCTCAAAAAAGTTGATATTCTCTAAAAGTGAACCAAATTTAACCGCCTTGAAAATCTGGGGTTCCTTTTCCTGGCTTAGGTCTACACACTTGGCATAGCAGCCCCCTTCAAAGTTGAAAACAGTATTTTTATCCCAACCATGTTCATCATCCCCGATAAGTGCACGGTCGGGATCTGCAGAAAGAGTTGTCTTACCTGTCCCTGAAAGACCAAAAAACAATGCTGTGTCATCATTCATACCCATATTAGCTGAACAATGCATTGAAAGCACCTGATGCTGCTGTAGTAAGATGAAATTTAATGCAGAGAATATTCCCTTTTTTATCTCTCCGGTATAACCAGTTCCACCAATCAAAATGATCTTGCTTGAAAAATTTATGATTGAGAAATTATGCTGTCTGGATCCGTCCCTTTCAGGAACGGCGAGAAATCCCGGTGCAGTAACAATAGTCCATTCAGGTTGAGATTCAGAATTTACCGGTTCGGGCCTCAGGAATAAATTATTTGCAAAAAGATTTTGGTAGGCAGTTTCAGAAACTATCCTGATATCCATTCGGTAAGTCTCGGCAGCACAAGCATAACAATCACGAACGTAAATATCCTTATCCCCAAGATAGCGGCAGACCCTGGAATACAAGGAATCAAAATTGTCAGTGCTAAAAGGGATGTTTATATCTCCCCACCAAACGGTATCTTTTGTAATGTCGTCATAAACAATGTAACGGTCTTTAGGGGATCTGCCTGTAAACTCTCCGGTATCTGCAGCAAAAGCTCCACTATCCGCAAGTTTACCTTCACCATTCAGAATGGCTTGTTCAATTAAAGCCGCAGGAGATAACTGATAATAAATTGATTTTTCCTGATGAAGTTTCAGGTATTTAAGGTCTAATCCTTCTGTTGTAATTCTATTGATATCCATACCTTTATAACAAAATTTTTACAAAGGTACATAGTAAAATATTCATGCTTACAATAAAATCTTCTCGAAGTCAGCTAATTGTAACATTAGCACTAAGGCTTAAAGCCTAAATTTTCAATATGATAGCTCTGAATCAACCTCCTGATTTTTTTGCCTTAAATCCTTCAGCAATAAGTATAGCTAAAACCTTATCACGAAAATCTCCCTGAATTATAATTTCACCTTCTTTTGACGATCCACCAACCCCACATTTCTGCTTAAGCTTTTTACCAAGCTGCTCGAGATCTACCTGCTTTCCAACAAAGCCTGTAATAAGCGTAACAGCTTTCCCACCACGTTGCTTCTTGTCAAGTTGTACCCTCAGATCCTGAAGACGAGGTTCCAAGGTTTCCGAAACTTCAGATTCTAATGAAACATAACCAAAATCAGGGTTCGTAGAATATACAACCCCCAGAAGACCTCTGTTCTTTTTTGACATATTAATTAAGGATGTTTAAAGAGTGCGGGTTAACGCCAATATTCAAAATTGTTCCCATGGAAAATGGATCACCGTCCAGATGAACAGCTGCTTCATGTGATCTCGTAATAATGATCTTACGGCCCTGAATGATCTCCAAATAAGTTGATTTATGGGAACTTTTCCTAAACATTCGGAGTGCCAAGGCTGGAAACTTATAGAGTGGGAATGGCTTTAAGATACAAACATCCAGCAAACCATCTTCAAGTGATGCAAAAGGTGAAATATGGGCATTATTTC
The DNA here is from genome assembly GCA_945865415.1 of Sphingobacterium thalpophilum. Classification (GTDB taxonomy): domain Bacteria; phylum Bacteroidota; class Bacteroidia; order Sphingobacteriales; family Sphingobacteriaceae; genus Daejeonella; species Daejeonella thalpophilum_A. The sequence goes on along the minus strand of CAMBFY010000002.1, from coordinate 46,289 downwards.
CATATTGCGATGAATTAGCTATGCTTATCATGAAGGCCTTAAATTCATATTCCTTTCCATCTATAGTCAGATGATAGTATTGAGAATCATAATTTAAAACTTCTGAGAAAACTATTTTAACATAGTTACTTAGTCCACGCTTAATGCTGTCTGCAAAACGTGAACTGATCTGAGCATCAAATCCGACACCTGCCATGTTAAAAAATTTCTTGCCGTTTAAACTACCAGAATCAATTTTGCTAACATGCATGTTATTGATTCTTTTTATAGCTTGTACATCACCAACAGGAATACCCAAAGATCTGGCCAGTCCATTACCTGATCCAAATGGAATGATTCCCATTAACTTATCAGTTCCATCAACTTCTCCCGCTACCTCATTTATTGTACCATCACCACCCACTGCAACCAGAATATCTGCACCATTTTTGATTGCTTCAGACGCCAGAACAGATCCATGACCATGGTACTCTGTAAAGACACATTCAAACTCAAATTTGCTCTTATCCAGATATTTATCAATCTTTTCGGGAAAATTATATTTGGATCTTCCGGCTGAAATTGGATTAATAACAAATAAAATTTTTCTTTTCAACAAAATTTAGATTTTAAGCCCAAAAATACTTTTAAATTTTTAAGTAGATAATATTTATCCTACTTTTGATATGCAAAAAAGTGGATCGATTTGCGTTGATTGCAACCACGTAAAAAAAAGTGCTAAAACATTCTGCCGATTTTTACACCGATCAAAACTTCTATCCAAGTTTCTTTGCCATTACAAAATCTTATATTTTTAAATTTTAATTGAACATTTATGCCTTATTTATTTACCTCCGAATCAGTATCTGAAGGCCATCCTGATAAAGTGGCTGACCAGATCTCAGATGCCTTAATTGACAACTTTTTAGCCTGGGATCCTGATTCCAAAGTTGCCTGTGAAACCTTGGTTACAACCGGACTTGTTGTATTAGCAGGAGAAGTAAAATCTCAAACTTATCTTGATGTCCAAAAAATTGCAAGAGAGGTAGTTCGTAAGATCGGATACACCAAATCTGAATATATGTTTGAAGCTGATTCATGTGGGGTAATTTCTGCCATTCATGAGCAATCTGCTGACATCAATCAGGGAGTAGACAGAGTTAAGAAACAAGATCAAGGTGCTGGCGATCAGGGAATGATGTTTGGTTATGCTACCGTTGAAACTGATAACTATATGCCATTGGCATTAGATCTTGCCCATAAGATATTAACTGAACTTGCTGCACTCCGCAGAGAGAATTCATCCATCAAATATCTGCGCCCGGATGCAAAATCTCAGGTAACTATTGAATATAGCGATGATCACAGACCAATTCGCATTGATGCCATAGTGGTTTCCACTCAGCATGATGACTTCGATACAGAAATTAACATGCAGAAAAAAATTCAGCAGGACATTGTTTCTATTTTGATTCCTAGAATCAAAGCTCAACTTAAACCAGAGCTTCAGGAACTGTTCACTGATGCAATCAAATATCATATTAATCCAACCGGAAAATTTGTAATTGGCGGACCTCATGGAGATACCGGATTAACTGGTCGAAAGATTATTGTTGATACTTATGGTGGAAAAGGTGCGCACGGTGGTGGTGCTTTTTCAGGTAAAGATCCTTCAAAAGTGGATCGTTCAGCAGCTTATGCAACCCGTCATATTGCTAAGAACCTCGTTGCAGCAGGTGTTTGTAATGAAATTCTGGTTCAAGTATCTTATGCAATTGGTGTAAAAGATCCTATGGGTATTTTTGTTGATACTTATGGAACAGCTAAAGTCGATCTAAATGATGGAGAAATTGCACAAAAGATATCTGCAATATTTGATATGACTCCTTATGGAATCGAAACCCGTTTAAAGCTTCGTAATCCAATATATTCTGAAACTGCTGCTTATGGACACATGGGCCGTCAAAGCGAAGTTGTAACCAAAACCTTCTTTGGAAACAATGGAGAAAGCAAAACTGTAGAAGTTGAGCTGTTTACCTGGGAAAAACTAGATTACCTTGATCAGGTTAAAAAAGCCTTTAATCTGGCTTAATACCTTTTTTTAATTATTCAAAGCCTTCTTTCATCCAAGAAAGAAGGCTTTTTTGTTTAATATTGTACTGAATATACTTACATGGCATCCCCGCCATATATCTAAATGAATATTGGCTCAAACAATTCTGCAAATGCAGGAAACCAAATAATATTAAACTGATGAAAAATCAGGATATAAATCCATGGATAACACTTTCCAGTCAAAAAATCTATGAAAATCCATGGATAAGTCTCACTGAACATAAAGTAATTAATCCGGGTGGTGGGAATGGGATTTACGGTGAAGACCATTTTAAAAATTTAGCAATAGGTATTATCCCATTGGATAAAGATAATAATACCTGGCTAGTTGGACAGTATCGCTATCCTCTAAAGCAATACAGCTGGGAAATTCCCGAAGGTGGTGGTTTACTTGATGATGATCCGCTTTTGAGTGCAAAACGGGAGTTACTCGAAGAAACTGGAATTAAGGCAGATGAATGGATAGAGATTCAAAAAATTCATTTGTCCAATTCTGTAAGTGATGAACTGGGTATTATTTATCTTGCTAGACAACTCAGCTTTGGCGAATCAAGTCCAGAGGAATGCGAAGATTTGATTGTTCGTAAATTACCCTTTGAAACTGCCTATCAAATGGTTCTAAATGGAGAAATAACAGATTCATTGAGTGTTGCCGCAATTTTAAAAGTAAAAATTTTGTCTATTCAGGATAAAATGGCATAATTGATGTTTACTCACCGGTTCAATAATATATATGAATAAAGTTTTAGGCTATATTTTTTCACCGATCCACTATTTGGTTTTCGGATTTTTTATCTGTCTTTTCCATCCAATACAATGGGTATGTTTTAATTTAGGTGGACAAGAAGCGCATAAAAAATCTGTCGATCTACTTAATTTCTTTCTGGTAGGTACCTATTATCTCATGGGAAGTTTAATAATTTTTAAAAATCCTTACCAGTTACCCTCGCATCGGCCGATTATCTTTATTGCCAACCATCAAAGTTTATACGATATCCCGCCTTTAATTTGGTTCCTCAGAAGGTACCATGCTAAGTTTATTTCAAAAATTGAATTAACCAAAGGAATTCCAAGCATTTCATTCAACTTAAAATATGGCGGTGGTGCCAATATTGATAGAAAAGACAGTAAACAAGCCGTTGCAGAGATTATTAAACTGGCAGAAAGAATGAGAAACAATAATTGGTCTACAGTTATTTTTCCGGAAGGAACCCGCTCAAAGGATGGTAAATTAAAACCATTTGCTATTGGTGGTGTGGCAACAATATTGAAAACAGCGCCAAATGCACTTATTGTACCAATTGTGATCAGAAACTCATGGAAACTAGTACAGTTTGGTACTTTCCCATTAAGCTTTGGGGAAAGAATGAGTTGGGAGGTTCTGGAACCTCTTGAGCCTGAAGGAAAATCAATGGAAGAAATTATGAGCTATGCAGAATTGGCGATAAAAGAAGGTCTTTAAAATTAAGCTGAGTTCGACAAAAAATTTTTTAGCAGTGTTTTAGATCGAATAAATTTATCTTTTTTATAAAGCTATTACCCGGGTTTAATGCAAGGGGCTTGGACCATTTGCCGGGCCGACCGTCCCAATGAAATACAACCCCGGGTAATGTAAACCTTTCCGGAGGAGGTACCTTCCGGCTGTTAGCAATTTGACACAGAACGCGATTTCTCGCCGGAAATACTCCGGAGGAAAGGGCTGAAATCTGTAACACACAGGTATGGTTTCAATAGACAATTATGCATTGCTCAAGAACCTATTCTGATGTATTAAATCGTATTCTTTTACCCTTCATTTTCTAACTCAGGTTAAATTAATCTAATCAGGCCTATCCAATATTCTTGTCTTCAATTTGCTTAAAAAAGTAATCTCTGTAAGTATCACCTATTGGAATAATCTTATCTCCAATCTGTATTCTGCTTCGCTCAATACTCTCAATCTTACCTAATGAAATGATATAGGACTTATGAACCCTGATAAATGATTTTGGAGGCAGTGATTCCTCCATCTTTTTCATATTCTGCAGAGTAATTATTCTTCCTGTTCCCGTATAAATAGATATGTAATCTTTCAGCCCCTCTATGTAAAGTATATTGTCAAGATATATTTTCTGAATCTTATGTTCAGTTTTTACAAAAATAAAGTCATTATTGTTTTGCTGCATTGATTGAAATTCGGGAATAGATGAGTGATTATTTCCCTTAGTCTGAAGAACCTTTTGAGCTGCTTTATAGAAACGATCAAAAGCAATTGGTTTAAGCAGATAATCGACCACATCAAGATCATATCCATCAAGTGCATATTGTGAGTAAGCAGTGGTGAGTATAACATCACATTTGCCATTAATTATCTTAAGGAATTGAATTCCTGTAAGCTCGGGCATCTGAACATCGAGAAAAACAAGATCTATGACCCCGCTTTGAACCAAAGACAAACCCTCAATGGCGCTGATTGTTGTTTTCACCAAAGTTAAAAATGGAACTTTTTTGATATAATCCTCAAGAATATCTAAGGCCAGTGGCTCATCATCAACTACCAGACAACGTATCATTTTATAAATTTAGATATAATTGGCAATTATAAATATCATTCTTATCCTGAATGTGAAGTTCATAATTGTCTTTGAATAATAAATCCAGTCTTCTGCGGACATTTTGCAGACCTATCCCCCCAGTTTCGTCCTTATTCTGATTGCTCATTTTATTGATTGTATTGAAAAATAATTTGCCGGGCTCTATATTCAAAAGTATACTTATAGGAATCTCTTTATCGGTTACTAATCCGTGTTTAAAAGCATTTTCAACAAATGAAATAAGTATCAAAGGCGTAATCTTTTGGGTATGAACCACACCTGTAACTTCAAAATTAATATAGGTATTACCTCTAAATCTTAATTTCTGAAGCGCAATGTAGTTTTCCAGGTATCTTATTTCATCTACAAGGGCAACTTTATCTTCATTACTTTCATAAAGCATATATCTCATCATCTCAGAGAGCTTTAAGATAGCTTCAGGAGTTTTCTCAGATTTCTGGTATGCAAGCGAATAGATGTTATTCAATGAATTAAACAGGAAATGCGGATTAATCTGGGATTTTAAAAATGCCAGCTCCGATATCAACTTTTCATTTTCGAGATTACTCCTGATCTTTTCATTTAAAAACCAATCTGTAATAAATTTTAAAACAGTGCTAATGAAGATAAAAAGGCAACTTACAAATGCAGCACTCATAAAATAGTTCCAGAATGCAATGACATACCTCCCGGAATCCCGCTTAATTACTACATCATAGAAATAATAAGCGAGGCCACATTTCACAAACGATGATATCAGCACTAAACAAAGTATGAGAATTGCGCACCACAAATATTTTTTACGGTTCAAAAATGTAGGAAGAATGAAGAGATAATTAATATAAAATACAGTGATATTAATTATTCCGAAGTAGATAAAAACCACCACGGTCTTGTGCTCAATCTTACCATTACTACTCATAAACATGAAGAGTAATAGTAATGTGATCCAAACAAGAATATGAGTATAAGCCCGCAAAGATTTATTCATGGTCGAAAATAGCTTTTCCCCAACTTTAAAGTATCTGGATTCGACCAACCGGCGAAATCAATCTACCAACATGCAAACAAAAGCTATAAATTTCTTGATGCATAAATAGCGCCGTTGGTATGTAAAAATTGACCCTTGGTCTAATAGATTTCATGAATAGATTTTTTAATTATTTATTTGTTTTATCAAAAATAGAAAAGTATGAAAAAGTTAACCAATTGCGTGTCTCCATTCATAATGTTACTTGTGCCATTATTCCTGATTATCGGATTATTGCTTACAAATATTAACAACGAAATCCCTATTGAAAAACAGAGCGCCGGGTTAAAACTTAAGATGCCATCACTCAGGAGCCTTGTCAGCAATGTCATCAAATAATCAATTGTGTCGACATTAATAATAGAAACCAGAAATCTTTCTTATCAATTTGGCACTCAGCTGGTTCTTGATCAGGTCTCACTTAAGGTCAGAGAGGGAAGTATTTATGGATTCCTTGGTCCAAATGGTGCCGGAAAAACAACTACCATAAAGGTATTACTTAGTTTACTCCAGACTGACAATGAAAAGGTATACCTTTTTGGAAAGGATCTGAATAAAAACCGAATAAAAATACTCTCAGGCATCGGTTCACTAATCGAACAACCTGCAATATACCCTCATTTATCTGGTAAAGAAAATCTATTAAACAGAGCCATGCTGCTTCGTGTAAATGCCGGGAGAGTGAGTGAAATACTCAATTTGGTAAGTCTTAAAGAACATGCCAATAAAAAGGCGGGAAATTATTCCTTGGGAATGAAACAGCGGCTTGGAATTGCCCTTGCGCTTCTTAATGATCCGAAATTACTTATACTGGATGAACCAACTAATGGTCTTGACCCAAATGGAATAATTGAAATCAGGCAATTAATACGGAAACTGGTGGAAGAAAGAGGGAAGACCGTTTTCATTTCAAGTCACTTACTATCGGAAGTAGAAAAAATGGTTAGTCATATTGGAATAATAAACCGGGGAAAGTTACTCTTTCAGGGAACAATTGAGGAGCTAAATAATCTAAGCAAGAAACAGCTTGAAATTCAAACCAATGATCTTATCAGTTCGATGGGACTTCTTTGTAAACATGGTCATCAGGCAGAAATCTCAAAAGATAAAATCCTCATTCCTTACCAATCTTTAGATCAAAGTGCAGAAATTAATAGTCTGCTTGTCAGTAACGATCACAAGGTTTATAATTTGGGGATAAGTAAACAAAACTTGGAAAATTTATTCTTATCCATTACTCAAATATAAAATGAAGGGGTTATTACTTTCATTACAATCTGAATACTATAAAACAAGGAACACTCTTGCTTTTTTTTCAGCAATCTTACTTCCCCTAATTTTATGTATATTAATTACAGCAGGCTTTTACACTCATGCTGATAAAATGGTAGCACTATCTGCCAAAATGCAATGGTTTAGATTCAGTGGATCGTTATTAGGGGTAATGGGTAGTCTGATCCTTCCAATTCTGATTATTTTCCAGACATTTTCCGTCAATAATATTGAACATCGGGCTGAGATGTGGAAAAGCCTTTTTTCTCTTCCAATACCAAAGTGGAGTATTTACTCGGCAAAATACCTTTATGTCATATTTTTGAATGCACTCTGTTTAAGCTTATTTGCCAGTTTTATTATTATTTCAGGTTTATTGCTAAATATTCTAAATCCAGAATTGAAATTTAATCAGTTTGATATTTCGGGTATCCTTTTCAAACTACATCTTAAACTTTTTCTCGCCTCGCTCGGAATTTTATCCATTCAATTTCTTTTTGGGCTGATTTGGGCTGATTTCTTAAAGCCAATGGGTATAGGTTTCGTACTTACTGTCTTCGGAATAATTACTGCGAATTTAGGATGGGAATATGCATATACAATTCCATATACTCATCCGATACTTGCATTACAAAGTATGATGATACAAGTTCTGAATAATAAGAATGAATTATTGGAGTTCGACCTGTTTAGTAAGGAGATTTACGTGAGCCTTACCGTAGCAGTTCTAACATTTATCTTTGGGTATTTTGTTATTATAAAACGGAGTATTAAATAATCATCTAACCGACCTGGGAATTACCACCAAACTTTCATGTCCTTCATCATCCACTGATTGAACGCCAAAATAATAATTGTCTTTGGAGTAATTAAGACTGGCTTTATTACCGGTAATATAGAATTTCTTTTCCCAAACCGGACTGGTAGTCTCTCTCATAACCACATAATATCCAGATGGTTTTTCACCGACAGGACTCTCCCATTTAAGTACAGTTTTATTGGTCAGGCCACTGGTGAGAATGCCCACATTTAAAGGCTCCTGTGGAGCAAGAGCAAGATTTGCCAGAGAAGCCAGATTCATTCTCGTTACTTTCTGAGCGTAACTATAATCTACAAAATCAGGTAGGTCTCCGTAATCCACGCCGTTTTCTTTCCTTACATCCTGATGCTGACGGTCAAAATCCTCATTCATTTCAGTAATTCGGATACCTGCAAAACCCTGCTGAGAAAATGGGGTGTGATCACCCCCTCTGAGATATCTGTCACGACGATAAATCAGTTTCACATTTAACTGATCTACGTATCTTTCAGAAACCTCCTTGACATAACGTGCAAACTGACGTGCCTGACCATCATTCTCAGATCCGGTACTGGCTCTTCGGCTAGCCTCAGCAGGACTTTCATTAACTGATACTCCCTCACTAAATATTCGTACACTATTATTATCCTTAATGCCAGTTTCCATGCCATAAGTATTTCCAATAATATCATTCGTAATCATTCCGGCCAAATTCCATTTCTCGTCTTTTGCTCTTTTCGCAAGATTTACTGCACCATATAGACCTTGTTCTTCTGCAACCATAGCTACAAAGATTATGGTGCAGTTAAATTTATACTGACTCATTACACGTGCTAATTCCATTGCAGCAGCAGTTCCCGAAGCATCGTCATTTGCACCCGGAGCGAAAATTTTTGAATCGTTAACATCAGAAGCCCTTGAATCATAATGGCCTGAAACAATAAATATTCGCTCATCAGACGGATCTGTACCCGGAAGTATTCCTAAAACATTTTTCATGACAGTTGGGCTTGCAATTCTGCGGCCGTCGGCAGCTTGGGTAAATGTATCGAATTCAACCTTTAATCGACCGCCTGAGGCTTTTGAATAACGCTCCAACTCTGATTTGATCCAGTTTCGGGCTGCACCAATTCCAGAAGTAGTACTTGTTGTATCACTCAAACTGTGCCTTGTTTCAAAAGTCACCAGTTTTCTGACAATCATTTCTATATTTTTTTCAGATACTTCATCCACCATTTTTTTTATCTGCTGATCCTGCCTGATAATCACGGTTTGTGACCAGCACTGAAGTACTGAAAAAACTAAAATTAAAGCCGAAAGACATCTCATTATTTTAAATTAATTTTTTCAAACCTAAGAAATTGGACTTGAATTATTAATCGAATGTATAAGTTTGTTACCTTCAATATTAAAAATTGATTGTTGGCTATCAATAACCGGCAGAATTGTTGAATATTAACCATTATAAACAAAAATTAACTATGAAAAATTTTTTATTGGCGGTTTCGTTTTCTATCGGAATTATCAGCAATCTTTTTGCACAACAGGAAGTTGTGGATCAGGATTTAATTCAAAAGATCCGGAGTGAAGGTTTGAACAATTCTCAGGTGATGAAAACTGCTTTTTACCTGACCGATGTTTCAGGTCCCAGACTTTCAAATTCACCTGGGTTGAGACGAGCACAAGATTGGGCTGTAAAAACGCTAAAATCCTATGGTTTACAAAACGTTAAATTAGAACCCTGGGGGAAATTTGGAAAGGGATGGCAGGTTGAAAAAACTTATACTGCCATGACTGCACCATATTATCAGGCTATGATTGCTTCACCCAAGGCATGGACACCCGGAACAAATGGTCCTGTAAAATCAGAGATTGTACTCATTGATATCAGCAAGATTGATACCATTCAACAACTGGATTCTTTTAGGGGAAAACTGAATGGGAAGATTGTCATCTTTGATTCTCCAACGGTATTATCTACTACCTTCAAGGCTGATGGGAAACGTTATACTGAAGAAGAGCTAAGTGCTTTAGCTGCACCTACCGTTGAAATGGCCAGACCAGGCAGATCATTTACACCTGAACAAATGGCTCAGCTACGTAGGAGTCGTGCAATGAGGACAAAGATCACCGATTTTTTGAAGGCAGAAAATGCAGCCCTATTACTTAGTCTGAGCCGTGGAGCTCACGGAACTTTGTTTACAACTAACGGTGCCTCATACGCTGAGGATGCTCCACCAGTACTTCCGGAGCTTGAAATGTCATCTGAAGACTATCTGCGAATCATTCGCCTGATAAAGGGAGGTATTAAAGTGGAATTAGAAGCTGATATCAAAACACAGTTCTTTAGCAATGATCTACAGGGTTATAATGTAATTGCCGAAATTCCGGGTACTGATAAAGATCTGAAAGATGAAATTGTTATGCTGGGTGGCCACCTAGATTCATGGCATGCGGCTACAGGTGCTACTGACAATGCCGCCGGATGTGCTGTAATGATGGAAGCCGTAAGAATTATTAGCTCCCTGAATTTGCGTCCGAAGAGAACCATACGAATCGCATTATGGTCATCTGAAGAACAGGGCTTACATGGCTCAAGGGGATATGTTGCCAATCATTTTGGGGACCCAAAAACCATGGTTCTTAAACCAGAGCATAAAAAGATTTCAGCATATTATAATCTGGATAATGGCACCGGGAAAATCCGGGGAATATACTTACAGGGAAACTCTGCTGCCGGACCAATATTTCAAACGTGGTTGAATCCATTTAAAGATCTGGAAGCCAGTACTGTAACTCATCGTAATACAGGAGGTACAGACCATCTTGCATTTGACGCCTTAGGAATTCCAGGCTTTCAATTCATTCAGGATGAGATTGACTATGATACCCGGACTCATCATACTAACATGGACACTTACGATCGTTTGATTGCGAATGACCTTAAGCAATCTGCAACAATAGCGGCGGCATTTGTTTATAATACTGCCCAAAGGGATTTAAAAATACCAAGAAAGGAACTTCCAAAATCAATGGCTACCAATTAATTGTAGGGCTAAACAGAAAAGCATCCAGGGATGCTTTTCTGTTTAATCTAAGAGGAATTCCTGGTGCCTTTCCGGAATTTCGACAATAGGAAAACCCTTGTTCAGAACTTTATCTCTGAAGTTCTGCTGAACATCAAATTCACCATGTACCAGAAATACCTTTTTAACCTTTGATGGATCCTGGCAGGCGATAAACTGCAACAAATCATTATAATCGCCATGAGCACTCATAGAACGAACAGACCTTATTTCAGCTCTTACCGGAAACTCTTGTCCAAAAATAGTAACTACATTATATCCGGCTGCCAATCTCCCACCCAATGAATTTGGTTCGCAATAACCAACCATTAAAATAGTATTCTTTTCATCCGTAATGCTATTTTTTATATGATGTTTAACCCTGCCAGCCTCCGCCATTCCTGAAGAAGAAATAACAACACAAGGCTCTGGGTCAGTATTCAAAGCAATTGAATCCTTTGTTTCCTGTATGAAATTCAGATTTTTAAAATTAAAAGGATCATCATCGTGAAGCATGACTTCCTGAACGTGTTTGTTAAAATTTTCAGGATGGCTTTTAACTACATTTGTAGCCTTAATAGAAAGAGGACTGTCAACATAATATTTTACATCGGGAAGTATTCCCCTTTCTTCAAGATGATTCAATGAATAGAGTAATTCCTGGGTACGCCCAACACTGAATGCCGGGATAATAACTTTACCACCTCTTAAAATGCAGGTCTGATAAATAATTTCTTTTAGTAAATCTTCTGCAGGTTCTGCATCCTCATGTAAACTATCTCCATAAGTAGATTCTAGTAGTATATAATCTGATTGAGGGAAGATCTCAGGCGATTTAAGAATCATATCTCCATAGCGACCAACATCGCCACTGAATGTTAAGCGGATTGTCTTTGCATCTTCCTTTATTGAAAGATGAACGGCTGCACTGCCAGTGATATGACCGACATCTGTTAGAAGAACGGTGATCTCATTATTAATCTGGTGTTCTGTATTATATTTTATTATTTTAAATTGGCGCAATGCAAGCATCGCATCTTCTTCCGTATACAGTGGTTTCAGCAAGCTCAAACCCTTGCGCTTCCTGTGTTTGTTACTATAGTCTGAGTCTTGCTGCTGAATTCTGGCAGAATCCATAAGTAAAATTCTAGCCAAGTCCATCGTTGCTGCAGTACAAAAAATATCGCCTTTGAATCCCTCAGCTATAAGGCGAGGGATCAATCCGCTATGATCAATATGGGCATGGCTTAAAATAAGATAATTTATATTTGCAGGATTAAATCCAAAATGCTCATTCAGCTGATCAGTTTCTTCGCCCATACCTTGAAACATTCCACAATCAAGCAAAATTTTTGTCCCATTATCTAAAGAAATCAAATGTTTACTGCCGGTTACATTTCTCGCAGCACCATGAAAACTTATTTGCATATTTCAGAATTTAAATAGTTCAGAATACTTTAAAATTACTCTAATAATGCCAATATTCTTCTATAACTGACAAAAAGAAAGACGTGATGAAATTCAGTATAAACAAAAAAGGGGGTCAAATACACTGATGTATTTGACCCCCTTTTTTTCCGAGAAAAAATTAAGCTTCTTCCTGCTTAATTAAATTAGCCGTAAAATAGTCCCGGTTCATTCTGGCAATATTGGTTATTGAAATTTCCTTTGGACACTCGGCCTCACAAGCCCCTGTATTAGTACAACTTCCAAAACCTTCAGCGTCCATTTGTGCAACCATTGCCTGAACCCTACGATAACGTTCTGGCTGACCTTGTGGTAATAATGCTAATTGAGAAACCTTTGCTGAAACGAAAAGCATTGCTGAAGCGTTTTTACATGCTGCCACGCAAGCGCCACATCCAATACAGGTTGCAGAGTTAAATGCCTCATCAGCAATAACTTTAGGTATTGCGATTGCATTAGCATCAGGAACTCCACCAGTATTTACTGAAACAAAACCTCCGGCAACCTGAATACGATCAAATGCGCCCCGATCTACAGCCAAATCCTTGATTACAGGAAATGCTTCAGCACGCCATGGCTCAATTACCACGGTATCATTGTTGTTAAAAGAGCGCATATGCAACTGACAGGTGGTAATACCCTGCTTCGGACCATGCGGCCTTCCATTGATATGAAGTGAACAGGATCCACATATTCCCTCGCGACAATCATGATCGAAATGTATCGGGTCATCGCCCTTTCTGGTCAGATCTTCATTGACTACATCAAGCATTTCCAGGAATGACATATCGGGAGATACATGATCAGCCTGATAGGTAACGAATTTACCCTTAGCATCAGCATTTTTCTGACGCCAAACCTTTAACGTCAAATTCATATTTTTACTCATTTTTATTGAGATTTGAGATGTGAGACATTAGATATGAGATATAAATTCTTACCTGTTGTCTCAATCTTGGTTTTTATTATTGAGATTGATTTGAAATTCAAGACTATTTTATCTCAAATCTCAATTCTCATATCTCCTGTCTTATTTATAACTTCTCTGTGATAATTTAATATTCTCGAAAACCAGCTCTTCCTTGTGCAAAACCTCTGGCTGGTTGTCTTCTTTGTATTCCCATGCCGCGGTATAAGCATAATTTTCGTCATCACGTAATGCCTCGCCTTCTTCAGTCTGACTTTCCAGACGGAAATGCCCACCGCATGATTCCTCACGGTCAAATGCATCATCAATCATTAATTCACCAAGCTCAAGAAAATCGGCAACGCGACCGGCATTTTCAAGGCTCTGATTTAATTCATTATTAGTACCTGAAACCAGGGCATTTTTCCAGAAATCTTCGCGAAGCTCTCGGATCATATTTTTTGCCTTGATCAAACCTTCTTTATCTCGGGCCATTCCGCAGTATTCCCACATAATATGACCCAATTCACGATGATATTCGGTTACCGTTTTTGTTCCCTTTAGGGATAACAATTTATTTACCCTATCTATGACATTACTTTTTGCTTCTTCAAATGCAGGGTGCTTAGTATCAACCACATTCGGACCAATTGTAGCCAGATAATCTCCTAAGGTATAAGGAATAACAAAATACCCATCTGCAAGTCCTTGCATCAAAGCGGAAGCTCCGAGGCGGTTGGCACCATGATCTGAGAAGTTAGCTTCACCAAGACAATACAATCCCTTAACAGTAGTTTGCAGATTGTAATCAACCCAAAGTCCACCCATAGTGTAGTGAACTGCAGGATAGATCCTCATCGGTTGTTTGTATGGATTCTCATCTGTAATCTGCTGATACATATCAAAAAGGTTACCATATCTTGCACGAACAGCATCTTCCCCCAGACGTTCAATTGATTCAGCAAAATCTAGGTAAACTGCTATACCGGATGATCCCACACCGCGACCCTCATCTACAATTTCCTTGGCGTTACGGGATGCCACATCTCTTGGAACAAGATTACCAAATGCAGGATATTTACGCTCCAGGAAGTAATCACGATCCTCTTCCTTCAAATCAACAGCTTTAATTTCTCCATTTCTAATCTTCTGAGCAGATTCTGCAGTCTTTGGCGCCCAAACCCGACCATCATTACGTAATGATTCAGACATCAGGGTTAGTTTCGACTGATGTTCTCCTGTTACAGGAATACAAGTTGGGTGAATCTGAGTAAAGCATGGATTTGCAAAAAATGCCCCACGTTTATGTGCTTTCCAGGCAGCTGTGACGTTGCAACCCATAGCATTAGTTGAAAGGTAAAATACATTTCCATAACCCCCCGTGCACAAAAGTACAGCATGAGCAGCATGGGTTTCAATTTCACCAGTTATCAGATCTCGGGTTACAATACCTTTTGCTTCGCCTTCAATCTTTACCACGTCCATCATTTCATGGCGGGTATACATTTTTACTTTCCCTAAATTGATCTGACGATTCAAAGCTGAATAAGCTCCCAATAATAATTGTTGACCCGTTTGACCTCTTGCATAGAACGTACGAGACACCTGTGATCCACCAAATGAACGATTATCCAGTAAACCACCATATTCCCTTGCAAAAGGTACTCCCTGCGCCACACACTGATCTATAATATTTACAGAAACCTCAGCAAGACGATAAACATTTGCCTCACGGGAACGGTAATCACCGCCTTTTATGGTGTCATAGAATAAACGATGTACACTATCACCGTCATTCTGATAATTCTTTGCAGCATTTATACCACCCTGTGCAGCAATCGAGTGTGCTCTACGGGGGCTATCCTGATAGCAAAAAGCTTTCACATTGTAGCCAAGTGCAGCGAGTGATGCAGCAGCTGAAGAACCTGCCAAGCCTGTACCTACAACTATAACTGTATATTTCCTTTTATTAGCCGGATTAACCAGCTTCAGGTTGAATTTATGTTTAGACCATTTTCCGGCTAAAGGACCTTCTGGTATTTTAGAATCTAATTTCATCTCAGAAACTTATTTTAATCCCGATTTCCCGGGTATTGTGTAATCCTATTTAAAGAAAAAATATAATGGCATTGCTGCAAAGGCAAGAGGAACTAAAACTCCAAATACCCAGACACCAATAAATCGAACAATAGGCAAAAACCTGTTGTTGTTCCAGCCAATAGTTTGAAAAGCACTTTTGAATCCATGTATTAAATGGAAAGAAAGTGCCGCCATGGCAATCACATATAGCAAGACATACCACCATGTTTGAAATGAATTGTTTACAATCTTATAGAGATCTTTAGAAATAACAATCCTTTTACGCGCCTGCACGTCGGTTACTTCTGAGTGCACAAGTCGATTTGCATCATAGGGTAGCTCTGAAACCTGAATATCATTTGGTTTATCCAAACTGATCTCATATTTAGCATAGGGTAAATCAACATTATGGTATTTCCACCAAAAATCTCCCATATGAACCACAATGAAAACCAATAAAATAGTCCCCAGAATTCCCATATTACGTGAAGTCCAAGGGCTGTTTTGACTCCCTGCTTGCACTGCATAAGCTATTGGACGGGCTTTTTTATTACCTGCACTTATAATTAAAGCATATACTGCATGGACAACAATTGATGCATATAACAGATAAGAAACCACCTTGATTGGTGTAAAATGTGTCATGAAATAGGCATAGGCATTAAAGGCCTGACCTGCATCATCTTTAAACAACTGAAGATTCCCAACTAAGTGCACAATCAGAAAAGTGCATAGGAATAAACCTGTTAAGGCCATCACCAGCTTCTTCCCCAATGAGGATGAGAACGTTTTTGCGAGATTGCTCATTACCTTGTTCTTATTTTTTTAGATTATTCAAGAAGCAAATTTATCATTATAACATAAAAATCACGTAAATCATACCAAAGGAGCAAGCGATTTTCTCTATTTAGAAACAATCTAAATTTATATGATGGATTATAGATTTTCAATCCACAACTCCAACAGTGAAATAAGGTTATTTTAAATTTTAAGACAACTCTTGCAGCGCTTAAAGCTTGAATTAATTACCCTGTGATCAAAGGGTAATAAAATCAAGAAAGCCTCTCCACTTTATTGGAAAGGCTTTCATTAAAATCAACTATGTACGTTTATCGAACCTGAAACTGATATCTGATCTGCATTCCATCCGGGCTTATCCCATTCACGGTAGCCATGTTATTTCTTCCGGCGGTAATTGCGCTTTCAATATCTTCAGTTTTATTGATGGGACGACCATTGATTGAGGTAATGATTGTACCCTGAACAAGATCAAGCTGATCAAAGAATCCACCTGGTTTAACACTGGTGACCAATACTCCTGAAGTAATTTTATATTTCTTCTTGACAGCTTCAGATGCCGGCGCAAAGCTTGCCCCAAGATTTTTTGTAACCACACTAGATGAATTGCTTGCTGTTTTAACAGATTCTTCACCTTTCAGAGTCACATTGGTTGTTAATGTCTTACCATCTCGCAAATAAGAAAGCTGAACTTTATCACCAGGACCCAAGCGACCAATACGTTCCTGAAGATCAGATGGGGATATGATTTGGTTTCCATCAACTTTGGTAATAATGTCTCCATCTTTTATTCCTGCCTGCGCTGCTCCACCGCCGGATAAAACCTCATCAACATATAATCCGTTAATCTCGTCAACCCCCAAACGCTTGGATTGTTCCGCGTCAAGTCCTGTGAATTTAATACCAATATATCCTCTTCTGACCGATCCGAACTCCTTGAAATCATTTAATACCTTTTTTGCAAGATTAATAGGAATCGCAAAACCATATCCTTCATAACTACCGCTTTGTGAAGCTATTGCTGCATTAACACCAATTAATTCTCCTTTGGTATTGACCAGTGCACCGCCGCTGTTACCACGATTAATTGCGGCATCAGTTTGAATAAATGATTCAATTGCTGTGCGGGCCTGAGGTACACCATCTTCATTTGGTTCAATTCCCTGATCGAGAATTCCAATCTGCCTTCCTTTGGCACTAACGATACCTGCAGTAACTGTACTGTTCAATGCAAATGGATATCCTACAGCCAATACCCACTCTCCAACCCTTACATCGTCAGAATTTCCAAGTTTAACAATGGGGAAACCAGTGCCCTCAATTTTAAGCAGAGCAAGGTCGGTATTTGCATCCTTACCAATTACTTTTGCAACCAATGAACGTTTATCTGGTAGAATAACGTTAATCTTATCAGCATCGTCAACAACATGATTATTTGTTACAATATAACCATCATCAGAAATAATAACTCCCGAGCCTGATCCCTGTGCAGGACCCTGCTGACGACGACGGCCACCAAAAAAATCCTCAAACATATCCTGCATCTGATCACGTCCTGAATCTCC
This sequence comes from Sphingobacterium thalpophilum, assembly GCA_945865415.1. Classification (GTDB taxonomy): domain Bacteria; phylum Bacteroidota; class Bacteroidia; order Sphingobacteriales; family Sphingobacteriaceae; genus Daejeonella; species Daejeonella thalpophilum_A. Next base: position 28,640 of record CAMBFY010000002.1, on the reverse strand, counting down.
ACGACTCGCATTGGAATTATAAGTTGTTTTGATGTGCACAACAGCCGGAGTTACAGAAGCTGCAGCTTGGGTAAAATCCAATGCACCTGTGGATGAATTGATTGAAGCACCCGGATTGTTTGTAAAATAAACCTTTTGCTTGTCTTCAAAAGACATTCCATCACCATATTTACTCTCAATAAACTTGTAAGTACCAACACCAACGGCCCCACCCAGACATGCTGCTAAAAAAATTACACCTATCTTTTTCATATCTTAATTATATTATTTTTCTTTAATGTTGAATCACAATCAAAATTAATACCACTTAAACGAAAGTCTGGCAATGAGGGTATTCAAATTATGTTAAAAAATGTTAAAGATTTATCTCCTGATTTTAATTCTATCTTTAAACACAATGCATTCTAAATAAAATTCTCAAATTTATAAAATGTTTAATCAATTTGATTGAACTATTAAGCCATTGAGGCTTTTATGACATTATTTATATGCATCTCAACTTTTTTAAATATCAGGGCGCAGGGAATGATTTTATTCTTGTGGATAACAGAAATCAAAAATTTCCTCTGATTAATCAGCCTGAGGCCATTAAAAAACTTTGTGACCGCCATTTTGGAATAGGTGCCGACGGACTAATGGTTCTTCAGCTCAAAGAAGGTTATGACTTTGAAATGCTATATTATAATGCTGATGGAAATGAGGGCAGTATGTGTGGCAATGGAGGAAGATGCATCGTAGCCTTTGCTAAGCATTTGGAAATCATCGGCGATGAAACTAACTTTTTGGCAGTTGACGGTTCTCATTATGCCAAAATTTCAGAAAAAGGGGACTGGGTAAGTCTACAAATGATCGATGTTCAATCAGTGATTTCTGATGGCCAAGCATTCGTTCTTAATACAGGATCGCCTCATTATGTACTTCAAGTAAATAACCTCGATAAAAGGAATGTTTATCAGGAAGGGCAAGATATTAGATACAATGAAACCTATACAGCACAAGGCATCAATGTTAACTTTGTGGAAGATCTTGGTGATTCATATTCCGTAAGAACTTACGAAAGGGGTGTTGAAAATGAAACGTTTGCATGCGGGACAGGAGTTACAGCAGTTGCAATGTGCATGGCAAAGAAAAAAGGACTTAGTGGAAAAATACATTCATCAATCAAAGTAAAAGGTGGAGAGTTGAGTGTAAATTTCAAATTCGATGGACAAACCTTTACTGAAGTTTTTTTGGAAGGCCCTGCTACTTTTGTTTTTTGGGGTGCAACTAACCTCTAATTCCTATTCCAGTTTATTCTTTTAAGCCCATTCGTTGGGGTGAAACATTGGCAATTCTTACTCGTAAGATTTCAATATTGGCAATTAATCCAGCTCTTAAGGTCTATTTATTGTGAAATTTTTGAAATAATTAATACTATATCAAAATTTCATATTTGTTGAGGAATACCGTGTAAAAATAAAAATTCTATATAGATTTAGATTTTTTTAATAGTCAGCTTTCTTATATTTTTCGAATAAGTTATGTTGAGAGTTGATAGTGATAAACCATGCAAAATTGTATACTCGATATGCAAGCATGATTTTCTTGGATATCTCATTGAACCACACATTGTACAACTAAATTCTGATGATGGATTTTCCCTAACCTATCAGCGTTTATTCACTACCACTGCAGAAGAGTTCTCGTCAATTTTAGATGAAACAGATCTAAAACTAATCAAGCTTCTTGAAGAAATCGAACAAAGTCACATCATAAAGCGCTTTCACAAAAAAGCAATACGGCCGGTTGAATATTTCAGAACAATTTTTAACGAAAAAATATACGAAGTTATAAGGCCAAAAATTGAAAAAAAACTTGTTGAGGCTCTAAAACTTATTGGAAACAAAGGCTTATTCCAAATGAGTAAGGAAGGCTGGCCCGTTGAGCGTAAGTTGATTGTGGCATCAGAACCAGCTTCTGTTTTATTTCATTTTAGGAGAAATGTCATTGAAACGAGATATTTTCCAACGATTAAATTTCAGGGGCAGCGAATAGAGTTTATGTTTAAGGAAGCACAAATTATTTGTAATTATCCTGCATGGCTGTTGCTCGAGGATGTACTTTACTATTTTGAAGAAGATGTAGAGGGGAAAAAACTGTTTCCATTCCTGAATAAGCGTTTTATATCAATTCCAAAATCATCAGAAACAACATATTTTGAAAAATTTGTGGCTCCCTTGATTGAAAAACATGCTGTATATGCTGAGGGTTTTGAAATTCGTACAGAAAAATTTGAGGCTATACCTATTCTGAAATTAATTCATTCAGGAACCGAAGCTTCTTTGCTTCAACTATATTTCAAGTACGGAGAATACATCTTTCCTGCCGGTAGTGAAAGAAGAGTAACCGTCAGAATGGAAAAAAAGGAGAATGACTATGTATTTCATAGAATAAAACGCTCTTTGAGTTGGGAGAAAAATAAAATTAATATTCTACAGGAACTTGGACTAAGCTCTTCAGGATCTCTCTTAATGAATGTCAATAATCAGGAAACCGTGATTCAGGAAGCGGAACGATCTCAATTAAGCGTCATTAACTGGCTAAATAAACATCACGATGAGTTGAATGAAAAAGGCTTTTCATTTGAACAAACTGAAGGTTCAAGAAAATATTTGATCGGAAGAAGCAAACTAGATCTTGAAATCCGTGAAAATAACGACTGGTTTGATATTCATGCTGTAGTTCATTTCGGACCTTATCAGATTCCTTTTGTGGATCTCAAAAACCATATCTTAAATAGAATAAGCGAGTTCAAACTGGCTTCTGGTGAAATTGCTGTGATTCCAGAAGAATGGTTTGCACAATACAGCAACCTGCTTCAATTCACTGAAGCAGGAAAGGAACTTAAACTAAAGAAATATCATATCGGACTAGTCAATGAATTTAGTAATAGCGACCTGGCTACTGTAACTATGGACAGAAAGCTTCAAAAACTAGCTGATTTTGAAGAGATCGAACAATTTGACGTCCCTAAAGCATTCAATGGCGAATTGCGCCCCTACCAAAAAGCTGGCTATAACTGGTTTCACTTTTTGAAAAAATATAATTTTGGTGGCTGCCTGGCCGATGATATGGGCCTCGGAAAGACGGTACAAACTCTTGCCTTGATGCAAAAGATTAAGGAAGATAATCAGGAGGAAGGTGTACTTACTACCTCTCTTATCATAATGCCAACGTCATTGATTTATAACTGGCTCAATGAAGCTAAAAAGTTCGCGCCAAAACTCAAAATTCATGTTCATACAGGAAGCTTTCGCAACAAAGATGTAGAGAGGTTCACAGCCTTTGATATCGTTTTCACAACCTATGGAATATGCAGGGTGGATATTGAGTCGTTGAAAACTTTCTACTTTAATTACATTATTCTGGATGAAAGCCAGAATATAAAAAATCCATCTTCAAAATCATTTAAAGCTGTTAGATCGCTAAAATCAAGGCAAAAATTAATATTGAGCGGAACTCCTGTAGAAAATACAGTGAATGATCTATGGACGCAAATGTCATTTATTAATCCGGGCTTATTAGGAAGTCAGAGCTTGTTTTATTCAGAGTTTGTAATTCCGATAGAAAAGAAAAAGGATGAAGAAAAGGCCGCCAGGTTACAAGCCCTGATCAAACCTTTTGTATTGCGACGTACAAAATCACAGGTAGCTACAGAATTACCTCCAAAGACTGAAAACCTGTTCTATTGCCAGATGAGTGAAGAACAGAAAGAGTATTATGAGAAAATCAAATCAGAATATCGTAATGCACTCCTGTTAAATCTGGAAGATGGTTCATTCAAAAAATCACAAATTCAGGTATTACAAGGACTTACTAAATTGAGACAAATTGCAAATCATCCTCAAATGATCGATAATGGATATGAAGGTGATTCGGGAAAATTTGAAAATGTAATTCATACTCTTGAAAGCGTGCTTTCCAGAGGGCATAAAGTGCTTGTTTTCTCACAGTTTGTTAAGCACCTTGACATCTACCGAAGATATTTTGACTCAAAGAATATCCCATTCTCTTATCTTGATGGGGCGACATCCAAGCGCGGTGAGGTCGTCAAGAAATTCCAATCTGATAAAAATATAAAGCTATTTCTGATTTCAATTAAAGCAGGCGGTGTGGGACTTAACCTGACCGAGGCAGATTATGTTTTTATTTTAGATCCCTGGTGGAACCCAGCTGTGGAACAGCAGGCAATTGACCGGACGCACCGTATCGGCCAGAATAAAAATGTATTTATTTACAAATTTATAACAAAGGATACTGTAGAAGAAAAAATCCTTGCCTTACAGAACAGGAAACGCAAAGTGGCCGAATCTTTAATTACAACTGAGGAGAGTTTCGTAAAATCGTTAACCGTAAAAGATATTCAGGAAATATTAAACTGATTTTTTTGAACCAACTTGGGGAAGAGTAAGCTGATATTTCACTGCAAAGGTTCTTATTAAAATAGTCACACTGACACTTATAAATGAATTCATATTGTCGTCTATATGAAAAAGTTTTAATAACACGAAAACTGATGCGCCCGACAAGCAGGCAGTGGCATATATTTCTTTTTTGAAAATAAGTGGCACTTCATTGATCAGAGTATCCCTGATCACACCGCCCATAACTGCTGAAAACATACCCATAATAATCGCTGCTAATGGTGCTACATCAAATAGCAAGGCTTTCTGTACTCCCACCACTGTATAGAGTGCAATACCTAAAGTGTCAAACAGAAAGAAAGTTCGACGGTATTTAAGAATGTAATACTTAAAAGATATTGCGATTATTACCCCAATGGTTATTGCAATCAGGTAATTACCATCAACTACCCAAGTTGGTCTAATACCCAGAATCATGTCTCTAAGAGTACCACCACCTACAGCAGTAACAAATCCTGTAAAAGTAACACCAAAAATATCGCGATACATGTTTTTATCTGATGCTGCCAATGCACCTGATATAGCAAATACAAGTGTTCCCATAAGATCGATATAATAAGGTAATTGCATTTTGATTTCTAAAATTGAAATGATGAAACAACCTTCATATAAAGTTTAATAATGAACATTTATGTTCCATTCCGAATGGAATCAGTTTTCATTTAGAAAGACAAGATAATCTTCTAAGCTGATAAATTGAGCTCCTAAACTATCGAGATGGCTGGTGTAAACCTGACAATCTATTAGCTTAAAATTAAAAGACCGGCATAAATGTATCATTGCCAATTTTGATGCATTACTGACACTGGCAAACATACTTTCCCCACAAAATACATGATTCATTTGAACACCATATAAGCCTCCTACTAAAAGATTATTTTCCCATACTTCAATAGAATGAGCAAAACCAAGGTCAAATAGTTGAATATAAGCTGATTTCATCGTGTCAGTAATCCAGGTTCCTTCCTGCCCTTTCCTCTTTGAATTAGCACAGGCATTTATCACCTTAGAAAAAGCCTGATCACATGAAATTTTAAAATTACCTGATCGCAAAATCTTCTGCATGGAGGAAGACACCTTTAATTTTTCAGGAAATAAAACGAATCGCTTATTGGGAGCATACCATAGAATGGGATCCCCCTCAGAGAACCATGGAAAAATCGCATTCCGATAAGCTAGTAATAGTCGCTGAACAGATAAATCTCCACCAATTGCAAGTAAGCCATCTTCATCTGCAAGTTCAGCCTCAGGGAACCAGATCTTATCTACAGATAATTCAAAAACCATTCTTTTTGGCTATTGCTTGAACTAATTATTAAAAAATGAGCATGTAAAAAGCAACTACTTGAAATAAAAAGGCAAATAATACTAATGAACGCGCGTTGTACTTTTCTCTCACAAAAAACAAAATGGAAATCACTGGTCCGATAAAAACAGCGGCTATCACCGGAAGCCATAACAACTCAAAAATAGCCCCTAAAAAGGCATATTTATAAACATTTAAAGATTTTGCTGACCACCAGTAAACAATTGTAATGATACTGATAATAAATAAGGCCTTATTTATAACTGAATTTTTGAATAAGGTTAATCTTTCTCGCATATTCTATTTTTGTAGTGCGGGATATTTGCAATTCTGCATAATGTAGGATGCCGACTTATCGCTACCCAGCTTTCTGATAGTCTGAAAGTCTTCGCATGCACCCTCAAAATCCTCCTGCTTTAGCTTACGCTGTGCCTGCTTTAACAAGCGGTCGATGAATTTTTCATCATAACCTAACTGGTATTTAAGTGCCTGCATCCTTATTTCACCCGCCTCATCATTAACTCCGGAGGGTTTCTTGTCATAATAGTTAAAAATCACTTCACTCATTCCTCTTCTAGCCTGATAAGCATTAATGGCCGCACTGATTTCATCCTTGGGAACCTGATCACATCTAATATCACGAAGTGTAAAATTTACGGGTAAAATCATAGAAACCAGTGTATCGTAACCTGCAGGTACTATCCATTTTCCGGAAGTCAGACGAACTACACGTAATGCCTCGAGATCAAGATCTGTACCGAAACCTTTCTGAACTTCTGAATGATAAATTCGTCCCTCTTTGTTGAGTTTGAAACTTATACTGACAGTACCCTGAAGACAATTGGCGAGTGAATAGTCAGGATAGATTAAAACATTGTAAATAAATGTGCTTAAATTTTTTCCCCTGAATACTGGCTGATCATCATTGTATAACGATGTCAGAATCATAAAAAAACCAAATATCAAATTAAAAGACATATCTAAATCTAAAGAAAAAACGAAGAAATGATTACCAAATCAGAAGTAAAATGTTTCAAAAAACAAAAAACAGCGAAACTAAATTTACTTAGGTGAACAGATAGCAAAAATTATAAATGTAATGTGATAATGCGCCGGCTACTACAAATAGATGCCAAATCTCGTGACTATGAATGTTTTTTCCGATTTGTTTATCCTTATAATAGAAAATGGTACCCGTAATGTAGAATACACCACCAAGAAGCATCCAGCCAATAGCTGACAAGGACAATTTTTCAGCCATTTCATTCATCAATGGAACAATCAGTGCGCCCATTGCGATGTAAATCCCCAGTGAAAGTCCCTTATGCTGTAGGCGGTTAAAAATTTTCAGAGTACATCCAGCCATTGCAATAAGCCAAATCATCCCAAATAAAGACCAACGTGTAAATCCATCAAATACAAGCAATGCAGTTGGCGTATAGGATCCTGCGATCATGAGGTAAATACAACAATGGTCAATCTTTTGCCAGAATCTTACCTCAGCCTCCGTATTAGGATAACTGTGATATATTGAACTTATTCCAAAAAGAACTATTGTACAGATTCCATAAACCCAGGCTGCTGTAAACTCGATTGGTAAATCAGCTCTATTGAGGAGTAAAAAAGTTCCGGGTATGGCCAAAACAGCCGGAATGGCATGTGTATAAAAATTGACTGGTTCACGAATTGTTCTCATTTCATTAATCATCATATCCTGGTTCTTCAGGCTGCCGGGGCTCTTTACTAATCTTTTCAAATAATTTATCCATCTTTTCAACATACTCACTGGTATCATCCAGAAAAAATTCAAGATGTGGTACTACACGAACCTGATCCTTGATACGATTACCTAATTTATACCTGATCTCATTCGAATGAGATTTAATTGTATTTAAGGCCAATGAATTGTTAGTGCTGTTAAAAAAACTCAAATAGACCCTGGCGATAGCAAGGTCCGGTGAAACTCTAACTTTGGTTATTGTTACCATTATATTTGGTAAAAAATTCAATACCTCCCGCTGAAATATCTCTGCCAGATCTTTCTGAATAACTCCTGCAAACTTCTGTTGACGTTTAGATTCCATTTTTTAGGGATTAGAAAAGGTTAAAAAATAAAACAATATAAATTTATCGGTTCTAATTAATTGAATCATATTGATCAATAAAGTAATTGATCATATGGGTATCGAACGGTATGAATCGCCTTTACTTTTTCATAAAGCAATAACCTAAATTCTTCAATATTTTCTTTATTCAAAGCAGATATAAATATGGCAGGATTTCTGTCCTTACTCATCCAGCTGTTTTTAAAGTCAGAAAGCGTGAGTGGTGGATGCTCTTCCTGCGGGTCAAAATCTGCAGGCTTATAAGCATCAATCTTATTAAAAACGGTAATTACTTCTTTATCAATGGCACCCATCTCTTTTAAGGTTTCATTAACTGTATTGATTTGATCTTCAAAATTAGGATGTGAAATATCCACCACATGAATTAAAATATCGGCTTCACGAACCTCGTCAAGTGTTGATTTGAAACATTCGATCAGATGATGAGGTAACTTTCGAATAAAACCTACAGTATCTGAGAGTAAAAAAGGCAAATTCTCAATAACCACTTTTCTAACCGTGGTATCCAAAGTAGCGAAAAGTTTATTCTCTGCAAACACTTCCGATTTGGAAATCATATTCATGATTGTTGATTTACCAACATTGGTATAACCAACCAGAGAAACCCTAACCAGCTGAGCACGGTTCTTTCTTTGGGTAAGATTTTGCTTATCAATTTCTTTTAACCTCTCTTTTAACAAGGATATTTTATTCAGAATTAAACGACGGTCAGTTTCGATCTGGCTTTCACCCGGACCACGCATTCCTATTCCGCCTTTCTGCCGCTCAAGGTGAGTCCACAAACGTGTTAAGCGCGGGAGTAAATATTGAAGTTGAGCCAATTCCACCTGAGTTTTTGCCTGAGAGGTTTGTGCCCTTTTGGCGAAAATATCAAGAATAAGGTTACTGCGGTCTAGTATTTTTACCTGCAATTCATTTTCAATATTCCGGAGTTGTGAGGGTGAAAGTTCATCATCAAAAATGACCATATCAATTTCCTCTGATTTAACATAGGCGTTAATTTCTTCAAGCTTTCCGGTTCCCACAAATGTAGCCCTATCTGGACGCTGCATCCTTTGTGTAAATGCTTTTTGAGTTTCTCCGCCGGCAGTTTCAACTAAAAACTTGAGTTCATCCAGATACTCATGGGTCTGTTCTTCAGTCTCCCCTGGTGTAATTATACCAACAAGAACTGCTCTTTCCGGCTTCGCTGCTGTATCAAAATATTTTTGTCTGGGCATTAAAATGTATTAATAATTGCAAAGATAAGAGTTTGAACCTGAGTATTTTAACAGTTGAAAGTCAGAATACACCTATGCATATCCTGATAAAAATAGGATTAAAGCTTTGAAACAAACTCCTTCATTGCTTTTCCAGGATCTGATTCTTTCATAAAATTCTCTCCAATCAAAAAGCCATCAAATCCTGCTTCGCCCAATTCCTTGATGGTTTCAGGATTACTGATTCCACTTTCAGAAATTTTTAAAAAACGGGATGGGATATACTTAACGAGATCAAAAGAATGCTGGACCGTTACAGTAAAATCGCCCAGATTTCGATTATTTACACCAATTGCATCTAAATCATCACATATGCTACGATCTAATTCTTCCTTATTATGAACCTCCAGCAAAACGTTTAGACCAAGATCTTTTGCGCATCTGGCAAGCTCACGAATCTCTCCCGGACTTAAAATAGCTGCAATCAGTAAAACAATATCCGCTCCCAATGCTTTAGCTTCAATGATTTGGTATTCATCAAGCATGAAGTCCTTCCTCAACAATGGTAACTTATTTACCCTTCTTGCTTCAAGCAGATCGTCATCTTTACCACCAAAAAAGCGCTGGTCAGTGAGGATTGAAAGCGCTGAAGCCCCACAATCTGCATAAGCATTACTTACTTCCTGAACAGAGGAATGATCATTTATAATTCCTTTAGAAGGCGAACGTCGTTTAAACTCTGCAATAATGCCAGTACGTTCAGGATCTAAAATAAAGTTGCGCAAAACATAACACTCCCGTGCAAAAAATTCACTCTGTTTAAGTTGTTCAATTGTGTTCTTAAGCTTAGCGGCTTCAATTTCTTCCTTTTTCTTTAGAACAATCTTATCAAGAATGTTTGTGCCCGATGCGTTATTAGAATTATTCTCACTCATACTCATATATTCAAAATTCTGTGCTCAACTCAACCAGTTAGAAATCATCAGTTTTCCATGTTCAGTAAGTACAGACTCAGGATGAAACTGTACTCCCCGTACATCAAGTGTTTTGTGATTCAAAGCCATAATTACGCCTTCAGGATCAATTGCTGTTAGGTTGATCTCTTCGGGAATAATGTCATTCCGTACTGCCCATGAATGATACCGACCTACCTTAAAGTGTTTAGGACAATCTTTAAATAACTTTTCCTGTTCATCTAAGACTGTAATCTCAGTGGCTCTTCCATGAACCGGGCGGGAAAGGTTATATAATTCACCTCCAAATACCTCAGCTATCGCTTGTAATCCAAGGCAAATTCCCAAAATGCTTTTTGTTGGTGAATACATTCTGATAACATCGAGTAAAAGACCTGACTCTGATGGTATCCCGGGTCCGGGTGAAAGAAGGATTTTTTCAAAATCATTCACATCACTAAGTTTAAATTTATCATTTCTCCACACCGTTGCCTGATGGCCGGTTTCATGTAGCAGATGTACAAGGTTAAAGGTAAAAGAGTCGTAATTATCGATAACTAAAATATTCATCTAAATATTAATTTGTCTGTATTTTTCGAATTTGAGGTCTGAGGTCTGAAGTCCGATATCTCATATCTCCCCTGCCAATTCCAATGCTTTCCTCAATGCGGCAATTTTATTATTTACCTCATTCAATTCACTTTGCGGATCTGAATCAGCTACAATTCCTGCCCCCGCCTGATAATGTAAAACATTGTTCTGGCTGAGGAATGAACGGATCATAATTGCATGATTAAAGTCGCCATTGAAACCCATAAAGCCAATAGCGCCACTATAAAAACCACGCTTCTGACCTTCGAAACGATCAATAAGCTGCATAGCCATATATTTTGGTGCACCACTTAAAGTTCCTGCCGGATAAGTGTCACCAACAACATCAAATGGATCTACTGAGCTTTGTAACTGGCCAGTAACTTTGGATACCATATGAATCAAATGTGAGTAATACTGAATTTCTTTAAATGACTTCACTTCAACTTTATCACAATGTCTGCTGAGATCATTTCTGGCCAGATCAACAAGCATGACATGCTCTGCATTCTCTTTAACATCCCTTTTTAGGTTCTCTGCCAGCTCGGCATCCAGAATGCTGTTTCCGGTCCTTTTGAAAGTACCGGCAATCGGATAAATGGTTGCGATATTGTTTTTTACTGTAAGTTGAGCCTCAGGTGAGGATCCGAATAACTTAAAATCACCGTAATCAAAATAGAATAAATAAGGGGACGGATTTATAGATCTTAAAGCACGATAGACATTAAACTCATCGCCTAAAAAAGGCTTTGAGAAGGCTCGTGAAGGGACAATCTGAAATACATCCCCACGATAAACATGCTTTTTAACATTTTCTACCAGACTGATAAACTGTTCATCGGTAAAATTCGATTTTTCATCTCCATTTAAACTGAACTTATATTCTGGAAAGTTTTTGTTCTGTATTAAATTCTGGATCTTCTCTAAACCGTCAGGTTTAATTTTTTCTGTACGATGTTCCAGTAAGTATAGTTCATTTTTAAAATGGTCAATCACAATAATGTATCGGTATACATGATATTGCATTAATGGTATATTCCGGCCTTCTGCTGGTTTAGAGTGAAATTTGATATCCTCAAAATGTTCCACAGACTCGTATGCGAAATATCCAAACAAGCCATTGGATATGAATTTAAAATCATCGCTTGTTGCCGAGTCAAACTGCTTCCTAAAAATTGAAACCTGCTTCTTTAAATCGAGGTCATTGAGAGGGTATTCTTCTCTTTCACCATCTGGAAAATAGGTCTCCAGTTTGTCAGCAGTTAAGACTATACCGGCTATTGGATCGCAACAAACATAGCTTAGGCTATTTTCTCTGCTATGATAGTCAGAGCTTTCAAGTAAGATACTGTTAGGAAAAACATCGCGCAAACGCAAATATATACTTACAGGAGTAGTAGTATCTGCTAGTAACTTTTTGTGAGAAGTGTATAATCTATATTTTTTCATAGTTTTTTTATCAGATCAAGATTTTGTAATTGTGCAATCACAGACCATAAAAAAACCCAACGTCTCTGGGCGTCGGGTTTGATATTTTTAAGGTTTTGCTTGATTAAGATTTAACAAAATACCATTCCCCTGTGCCTTTTTCTGAAGTGCACCACCAATTCGCTGTATTTTGTTTGATGTTCATTAGCTACAAAAGTATAAAGAAATTTGACAATGCAAATTTTTTCATGTGTATATAACTGCTTTCATGACCGGTATTTCAGGGCTTATTTAAGATAATGCTTACAGCTCATCCTTTTTAAAAGGATTTAAGAGATTACTAAAATAAGTTTAAGCAGATAATAAAATTGATTATCCCAAGATTGGACGTCCACTTTGATAAATTGCCACCACAATAACCAAAACAGCTAATCCGTAATACAAAGCAATTGATCTGTGTTTGTTAAAGTTATCTGCTGCTTTTTTGGAACGGGAATGACCCAGGGTGATCAGAACAATTGCAAAAAGCATCATTACAGAATGTTCTACAGTCCAGTACCTGGTCATGGTATCTTTCATTGCCTGACCCATGTTGGAGTAATTTACCAGCGGACTGAAAAAATAAAGGATCAGACCAACAAGAAACTGAGTATGAGTGGCAATCATTGCGAATAAATTCAATTTACGGTTGGTTTGAGTATAAGGCTTTTTGCCAAATAAACCAACTATGGCTAGCAATAAAGCGATAGCCAATAACAAGAGGACAATATATCGAAGTCCGGAGTGTAAGCCTAAAAGAGTTGAGTACATATTCTTAAAATTTATCCAAAGTAAAGAAAAAACCTGTATTTATACTAATACAAATAACGTTTAACGGGCATCAAGGTAGATAGCTTCGGGACTAGTGGTCAAATCAGCAATAACAAGGGGTGCAATATTGCCTGTACCAGCATAATTGAACACAAGAATTTTACGTCTTGCCTTTTCAGCAATATAAATCAGGTCTTTACCTTCCCGATCGTCCCAGGCTACGTCAACTGGATTTCCAAGTCCAGTCAGAGTTCCCCTGATGGTTTTTGTTGGAATTACAGGTGCCCCTGATGCAGTAAATTTAGAAGAGGCTTCTGTAATGATATAAAATGACCCATCAGAATCAAATCCAGCTAATGTAGGTTCAGCAACGTCAGTCAGCATTAGAATATCTCTGGTTGATGAATAGGTAATACCCCGTAACCTTTTAGCACCAATAACAGTAATTTTCTTTGTTGGATTTATTGGACCGACGGCCAATGAAGAAACAGCTTCAAATAGCTGAACTTCCACTCTATTTTGATCTATTACCACAAAAAGACGATCATTGTCAAGGTGAATACCCCAGGGCTGACCATTGAGCTTCAATTTTTTATCAGCTAAAACATTATCCTTGAGTGTACTTGCATTGTTATACACATAAATTGCGCTGTCGATGTTACTGGAAATATACAACACATTCCTGGATCGATCAAAAGCTATTTCACGTGCACTTGATAAACCCTCATGAATGAAGGAACTCTTTAAAACAAGACTTCCGTCAGTATTTACCTTAAAAGATTTGATATTTTTATTTACTCTGCTAACCTGATAGACGACTCCCGAGAAAGGATCAAACAGAATACCGTTGCCATCGGGAAGTTGAGAATTGAACTTATAAGGCTCAGGGAATTTAGCCTGATCAGCGGGATCAAAAATCAAAGTATTGTTTACCGAAGCATCAGTATCCGCATTCGAGACATACAATCTCGAAACCGTACTTTTTAACATCGCCTCATTCTCATCTTTTATACATGCGCTAAAGATGAATGAAAGAAGAATGTAGATTATTAAAAAAAAGAAGTTTCTTGATTTCATATAATGCTTCAAAGTTAAGAGTTGAAATGAATATATAGTCAAGCTATTTTTAAGATAAAAACGATTGCAGTTAACGCACAGAAAAATCTAAAATAAATAAGCTCCCGATGGGCAGGAGCTTATTTAAACTAACCAATTATAAACCTGTTGAATAAGGTTTGCTGTAAGGGAAGGAGTCGAACCTTCACGAAGCAGTTATTTCCCGGTTAAGGTATTTCCCAGATCTTCGCCACCGAGACGAGGAGGTGTGTCTGCCAAATTTCACCACCTTACAGTGTGTTAACAATATTAATCTTATTGTTGGAACAAATGTAATTATAAGTCGTATTCTTTGCAAATATTTTAAGCATTTATTTTTATTTTTATTTAAATAATAATATAATTGGTATAATTTTAACAATTTGATAATTCAATGATAACATCTTTACTCAAAATTTAAAATCTATAAATATAAGACCGGATTTAAATAAATCGGATGTTTAACAAAACTGATTTAAATAAATAAGCTCCTGATGGGCAGGAGCTTATCTAAACTAACCAATTATAAACCTGTTGAATAAGGTTTGCTGTAGGGGAAGGATTCGAACCTCCACGAAGCAGTTATTTCCCGGTTAAGGTATTTCCCAAATCTTCGCCACCGAGACGAGGAGGTGTGTCTGCCAAATTTCACCACCCTACAGTGTGTAAGCATCGTACTAGTGATTGCTTGATACAAACGTAAACAAACTTCCAGTTTCTTGCAAATATTTTAATGATTTTATTTAATTTTTATAATTATGTCATTTAATATGAATTATTAATATCAAGATTATAATTGTTGATGTTTTTTTAAAGATAAAATTTAGAACCTGCTAATTTCTGAAAGAAGAAATTTTTGAATAATTACAAAAACATACCAAATAAATAAGCTCCTGATGGGCAGGAACTTATTTAAACTAACCAATTATAAACCTATTGAATGAGGTTTGCTGCAAGGGAAGGAGTCGAACCTTCACGAAGCACTTATTTCCCGGTTAAGGTATTTCCCAGATCTTCGCCACCGAGACGAGGAGGTGTGTCTAACAAATTTCACCACCTTACAGAGTGTTAACAATTTTCTAAATTGCTTCTTCTAAAAATATGTCTAGAGTCTACTTTTTACAAATTTTTTAATAAACTATTTTAATTATTACCTAAACTATAATTATCTTGCAAAATAATTAATAACTCTGTAATTAAAAATGGATAATAAAAGTCAAAATTTCGAACTTGACAATCTGGACACACAGATACTCTGCATATTAATGGAAGATGCAACAATTCCTTACACTGAAATTGCAAAGAAATTAATTGTTTCGGGAGGGACTATTCACGTTAGGATGAAAAAAATGCATGACATGGGTGTTATAAAAGGATCTCATCTTATTATTGATCCACAAAAGATTGGCTATGACATATGTGCATTTTTAGGGATTTATCTCGAAAAGGGATCTCAATATAAGGATGCTGTGGAAAACCTCAAAAAAATAAAAGAAGTGGTAGAGCTACATTACACAACCGGCTCTTATAGTATGTTTGCCAAGATAATTTGCAGGGACACCAATCATTTAAGGCGGGTATTAAATGAAGACATACAAGGTGTAAAGGGAATTCAGCGAACCGAAACCCTCATTTCACTCGAAGAAAGCATTAAACGCCAGATCACACTTTAACTAGAAAACAAAGCAAAAAAGCCTCCCAGAATCATTCCAGGAAGGCTTTTTTTGTTATTATGTCTATTATGCTTCTTTATAAAGAACACTTTTTACGGCAGCAACTACCCGTTCTGGATTTGGAAGTGCTTCTTTGATTAATGTTGGTGCATATGGAAGCGGAACATCTGCACATGTAACTCTTAATACCGGAGCATCCAAATAATCAAATGCATCTTTCTGAACTTTGAAAGCAACTTCAGTAGCGATTGAACCTAATGGCCACGCCTCTTCAACAAAAACCATACGATTGGTTTTCTTAACGGAATTAATCACAGTTTCGTAATCAATCGGGCGAATAGTACGTAAATCAATTACTTCAGCATTAATGCCCTCCTTGTTCAAATCTTCAATCGCAGGCATAACTACTCTCGAAAGCATCTTTCCAAAAGTTACGATAGTTACATCAGTTCCTTCTTTAACAATATTAGCTTTTCCGATCGGCAGATAATATTCCTCTTCAGGAACTTCTCCTTTATCTCCATACATCACTTCTGATTCCATGAAAATTACCGGATCCGGATCAAGAATGGATTGTTTCAATAATCCTTTTGCGTCATATGGTGTAGATGGAACAACAACTTTTAATCCCGGGCAATTCGCATACCAACTGTCAAAGTTTTGAGAGTGCTGAGCACCCAGCTGACCTGCATTTCCAGTGGGACCACGAAAAACTATAGGGCATGAAAACTGTCCACCACTCATACTTAGCACTTTTGCCGCTGCATTAATCACCTGATCAATAGCAACAAGAGAGAAATTAAAAGTCATGAACTCAACTATCGGACTCAATCCGTTCATTGCAGCACCGATACTTATTCCGGCGAAACCTAATTCAGCAATCGGAGTATCAATAATCCTTTTAGCACCAAACTCATCGAGCATTCCCTGACTAACTTTGTATGCTCCGTTATATTCAGCAACTTCTTCACCCATTAAAAAAATCTTATCGTTCTTACGCATTTCTTCATTTAATGCTTCACGAAGTGCTTCTCTGAATTGTATTTCTCTCATGTTTAAAATCAAATTTGGTAGCAAATATAAGTTTAATGTTCGAAAACCAAACTGAAATGGAAGTCTGGGAATGGCAATGTTACAAATTACTGTCAAACAAAACAATTTAACAAAGGCCTGCGATGCTAAAAGGTGCCTGAAATCCCAAATAGTTCAATTATATCATGAAATAATTATCTGTTAAACCAGAACAATGAACCATAACACTTTAAAAAATCAGTCCCAGACATACCGTTCATCATATTCCACATTATTGTCTGCTAAAATAGACCTGAATTCTTCTTGAAATGTTTTTTTATGGTGATGCTCATGTTGATTGGCGATATATCGTGTTACCACATCTACTCCCTTATAATTGACAGAAAATGCACCATACCCATTCTGCCAGTAAAAATTCTTAAGCGATTCATCTTTGGTTTTCACCCATTTTGATGAATGGGATTTGAGTTCTTCAAGTAATTTCATAAGGGCAATTTTCTTGGAAAGCATGCACAGAATATGAATATGATCTGTATATCCGCCAATTTTTACAGGAAAACATTCCAGATTATAACAAATCCCCCATAAATATCGATGCAACTCATCTTCAAAAGGGGGCTTAATTAATGGCTCCCTGTATTTAGTACTGAATACAATATGGAGGTAATTTTTTACGAGTGACTGTCCCATTACAATTAAGATTAAATCTCAATTTAACGCATTTAGACTTTAATCACACCCCTTTAGGGCTGGTTTGTGATAATCTATTTATTTAACGGTTTATAACTCGGGCAAAGCTTCGCAATACCCTATAGTTATAACACCCTTTCAGGGCTAAAATTTACCAGATTTGAGTTGGCTATCATTCTAAGATTAAATGGTATATTTTTAAAGCCCTGGAAGGGCGAAATACTATCAACGAAGGGTGAAGCCCTGAGAAGAGGCGTAGAGTAATTCCTTAAGAAGTGTCAATAATACAGTAGATAAAAAATCAAAACATAACATTACCTCTGACAAATCCCCTTAAAAGAGCAGTATTTGCAATTATCAGTATTCTCAGTTTGCCTGAATGGCACCGAACTATCGAATAACTCATTGAGCTTTTCTTTTAACTTCAAAGCAAACTGATCTTTAATATTAGCCAGATTCTCATCTGTTAAAACTAAACCATCTTTTCCTTTTCCGGCAAATACAGTACCGTGCTTAAAATCCTTGACTGTGTAAAGGTGCGGCTCAACCAGATTCACATTTCTGACTATCTCATAAACCAGGGTGTAAAAGAGCGTTTGTAGCAGGGCCTTGTTCTGTCCATTACCTTCGTCATTGAACAAGCCATCAAAATCTCCATACTTTAATTGATCTTTACCGGTTTTATAATCAACAATTCGGGTTTTACCTTTATGAATATCTACCCTATCAATGATTCCCGTTAACCTGACCTGCTCTTCCCTTCCCCCTACTTCGATAGAAAACAGAGGTGCATAGGCATCCCGATCTTCAAGCTCCTTAATTACAAAAGGTGCAATTTGCTCATCATGCCTCAATACTTTCAAAGCATATTGCTCAATCACCTTAATCACAATCTGCTGTAGTGCACTTTGCTGAAGTTCATAATCCGGATCAAGTTTTAGTTCTTTAATCATGGCGGCTTTACACATTACCGGCAGTAACTTTTCACGCTGCCTGATGTATTCGGCCGTTACTTCCTTTCCAAGCGAATCATGATAAAAACTTTCCATCACAGTATGAAGCATGGTACCCACAGTATTCGGACCAATCTCATCCGGCAGATCTTTTGGCTCTGCCAGACCTGCTATTTTGCTAAAGAAAAATTTCAGCGGACAAGCTATATAATCTGTAAATGCCGAGGCGGAAATCTTTTTATCATATTTAATTTCCGGATTTCTTTTTAAATAGGATCGGAGTTTATCCAATACCAGACCATCCTTGATAACTTCAATACCTTGTCTTGCAGGAGTTTCAATAGACTGATTTTGTTGCAGAACATGGGTAAACTTACAGGATGTTTCAAATTCCAGCTGTTTTATAAACCGGCTTGCTTCTCCGCCACTTCCTGCCTTGTCATCCGTGATTCCAATGTAAATCAGGGTAACTTTCTTTGCACAATGCAGTAATCTGTAAAAGAAATAAGCAAAAATGGAATTTTGGTTTTCAAGAACCGGCAAGGCAAAGGCCCGTCTGACATTATCCGGAATAAAAGAAGGCGTAATACTTACTTTTGGAAGTACCCCTTCATTCATTCCAAGAACAATGAGCTCATCGAAATCAAGACAACGACTTTCGAGAAGACCCATTACCTGCAATCCGGATAAAGGTTCTCCATCAAAGGGTACAGTAAGTCCGGCCAATGACCTTCTTATCGTGCGAAGGACAAATGCAGCACTTATCTCAGGTATTACTCCGACGTTCATAAGTTCTTCAAAACTATCTGAGAGCACATTCAAAGTTTTGACTGCCTCGGCTATAAGCAAACTTTCAAGTTTTCGAAGATCAGCAAGCTGTTCTGATACCAGCAAGAGTAAACTGCCTAAATTCCTGATTGAATTTGCTGGACTTTCAAACGGACTGAAAATAAGTCTGGCAATTTTACTGCTCCCAATAAGCTCCTGAAGTTTAAATCTTGCCTTCTTTCCTTCAATAATCTCCTTATGGATCAAATTCCGCTGTTCTATATCTACATCAAGTAGAGGATTGAAAATATAAGTCAGAACTTTAGGATAGGCAATTGAAATTTTATCACCTGAGGCTATTTCGTCCTGAACATCCATCCACAGATCGCATAATCCGAATACTGCTGATTGTTCAAAAGGATAACCCATAGTGATGTTTAGATTCTCATCATCTATAGTTTGGAGAACCGGAAGTAAAAGGCTTTCATCAGCCAAAATAATTGCTTTTGAAGCAGGGTCATATTGATCCGGACTTTCAGGGAGTAACTCCGTAAGTAACTTCCCCTGGGCTATTTTACCCAAAGCCTCAATAATTGTAAATTCTTTGCGGGGATCATCAATTCGGTTTTCTGTGATTGCAAACTGGTTTTCCAGCCCCACAGTATTGATATTCCTCCTGATAAAATGCCCGGCTTCCTGAATATTATCTGAAAAATAGTGTTCATCAGCATCAAAATAAAAAGAGCAACGTCCTTCATCCTGCCATGATTTAAACAATATTTCCTCTGCTTTAGATAATGCGTTAAAGCCTACAAAGACAATATGACTAAATTCATCTAAAAATTTCTGATCAGAATCCTTTCCCTCGGCAAGGTTGCGATACATTTTAGCACTGCTTATAAGACCCTGTTCCGAAAGCCTTGAATGAAAATTCTGATAGAGATTTGGCATTCGATGCCACATTTCAATAAATTTCTCCTGGATTTTATTTTGCTTTTCCTGAGAAAATGAAGACCAAAAACTCTCCATAAAAGCAAGTTGTTCCTCTTCGAAATTTGGAAACTGCTGTTCCAGCTCCGCAATGCTGCCTATTAGATTAAAGACCTTCTCAGGATTGGCCATGTAATAATCAATCTGAGAAAAATCAGACACAATAATTTCGGCTAAAGGGTAAAAAACATCAGCGCTAACTGGTTCTTTACCCTCCTTTTTTAAGAGGAGATTATACTCTGTATAGAGAATAAAAAACTGCTTTAACTGTGATGCACAAACCAGTTTGCTTGAATCAGAGAAAAATTGCTGGATGGTGTAAAAGCGCGGACTCCAGATAGGCTTCCCACTAATCTCTGCCAGGTACTTCCGCAGAAATAATTGGGGTCGTTTATTATTGAACACGATTGCAACATCCTGAAGATCTTTTCCAAATCGGTTCAAAAGATCTTCAGCAACACGATACAGAAATTTATCCGATGACTGATGTTCCATGGTCAGACCTTTTGCAATTTACGATTCTGGGCATACCATAAATAGGCATCCACCTGCTCAAATTCGCCCATTTTCATCAGATTATCACGATAAAGACTGATATCGGCCATATAATTATTGTTTTGAGCACCAAATTTAAAATCCAAAAGAACTGCATTCTTCTCAAATACAAAGAGTTTATCCGGCCTTTTAACTGTTCCCGAATCAATAATCATATCCTTTTCACTAATGACCGATTTTGCAGTTTTGAACCATTGCTGTATTTCTTCCTGAACGAGGACATCCCCTATAACTTGTCTGATTTCTTCCCTTTCTGATTCCCTGATTAATCCCTCCTGAACCTTTTCAGAAATAAGTTTATCAAGATCTAAAGTACCGCTTAAGGTTTCCAGTATTTTGTGCATGACAATTCCTTTACGCTGCTTTGCATTAAACCATGAATCCTCAGCCACGCTGTTTCGTTTGAACCGATCAGTTAGCTGTTCATTCACATGATATTTAGTAATTTTCAGAGATTCATGTTCTGAAACCTGATCAGAATCTACAATCAGATCCGGAAGTTCACCCATAAAATAATGAGTATCATCTGACTCAAACTGCAGATCGCCGGTATCCGCATTTTCGAATAAAACTGAAAGAATCGATTGAATATTTTTCGCTGAACCTTCTTTTCCGTCCTTCTTCTTAGCAGGAACATTTGGGCAGATTAGACATAAATAATCCTTTGCCCTGGTTGTAGCCACATACATGGTATTGATCACATCCATATAACCCAGCATGACCTCTTCAAAATAATCCCGGGCAAATACACTAGATGCCAATCCTTTACTAAGATCTACCGGAAAAGATTTAAACTGCTCAAAACCAGCAGATTTAGCATCAGCCCATAAAAGATTTCTTATATGTCCAGATGAGGATTTAGCAAATCTCCAGCTAAGAAAAGGCACAATCACCGCTTTAAATTCAAGTCCTTTGGATTTATGAACTGTCATAATCTGGACTGCATCCTGGCTCTCTGAAGATGGTAAAGCCTTTCCCGAGCCCTCATTATCCCACCATTCCAAAAATGAGCCGATTCCCTGATCTCCGGCAGCTGCGAACACGGCCACCTGATCCCGGAAGGCGAGAAGAAAAGGAATAAGACATTGAGACTCTGCAATTCCAAGACGGTAAATATGAATCAGTTTCTCTGTCAGTTCAGCAATTGGCAGGTGCTTAAATGAATTTAAATCAGAACATAATTCCCGAGGTAATACTTCTTCCATTGAAGAGATCGAAGCGGTAGCCATATTCATCCAATGTTTACTTTCTAAGCCAACTAATTCATGATTAGGATTTTGAATTTGAGTCCAAAGCCTTGCACACTCAGCTTTAAAAATTCCGCTCTCCGATTCCCTCGCAGTAAGCAATCGAAAAGTTGAAGTTAACAAAGCGATAGCCGGATTATTCATAATCTTCAAAGCTTCGCCGGATATTACCTGAAAGGTTTTTCCTGCAGCTTTGGCCAGTCGTTTCTGATTCTCACCTAGAAAAATACAATCCAGAATTTGTACTGCTTCATTATTTTTCCCCACCAAAATACCAATATCCCTCATGGATACACCTTGCTCTAAAACCTCAATCAGCTTCTCTATGGTATAATCTACTGCTTCAGACTGCTTTTCTTCTTCTTCTTCCTGTTCATCTGCCAAAGGCGAATTTGGTTTCTTTGGAAAGAATTTTACTTCAATCTTTCCACCTGTTAAAGTTTTATCAGTTACTTCCTGATGACTTCCCTCATAAGCCTTAACAATCATACTGCTGTTTTCTGTTTCCCATGAATCATGGAGATAGCCTGGCGCTGATTCATAAAAAACATCATTTAGGTTTTGCTGTAAAATTAAAGGCAGTTTGCTATAGAGATAATTATTAAAGCGAATAATATTTTCTGCACTTCTACGATTATAAACCAGATTCTCCTCACTTACATTAGCCTCAAGCAAATCCCGCTTCAAATAACTGTGCAAAATTCGCCAGTCGCCGTTTCTCCAGCGATAAATCGATTGCTTAACATCTCCAACAACCAGATGAGCCGAATGTGCCACATGAGAACCATCTGCTATCGCATTTTTTAAAAGAGGCAAAAAATTCATCCATTGAAAGGTACTGGTATCCTGAAACTCATCGAATAGAAAATGTTTAAACTTGTTTCCGGTTTTTTCCCAGATAAATGAGGGATTATCTGCATCAGAACCTGTAATCCCCTTTAATAGCTGCTGTGCATCGGAAATAAGTAAAGCCCGCTTTTCTGAACGATAATCTTTTAACAGATCAGCCATTTTTTGCATTAAACGGAGGTATGAGCTATTCTTATCAATAGCCAGATAGGTATAATAGATTTCAATCCCTTCATCGTAATAGCCTATTAACACAGCCAAAAGAGGATTTATTTCATCATATAAGCGCTCTACCCGGCTTGT
Source organism: Sphingobacterium thalpophilum (assembly GCA_945865415.1). Classification (GTDB taxonomy): domain Bacteria; phylum Bacteroidota; class Bacteroidia; order Sphingobacteriales; family Sphingobacteriaceae; genus Daejeonella; species Daejeonella thalpophilum_A. Next base: position 5,609 of record CAMBFY010000002.1, on the reverse strand, counting down.
ATCTTTCAAGGTACTATTTGGCCACTGATCAAAATTATTAAGTAATTTTCTGAGCGTTTCAACCCTTGCAAAATCTCCATTAATTATCTTTTCTAAATTTAATAGGGGATTCTGTGTCTTCCTATCTAGATTTTTTGATTCAATCTCTGAGGCATCCACAATTTTTGCAATCCGGCTGGTATATTCAATAATCTCCTCATTAAAAGTTTTAATACCCTTTTTTATCTGATTGCGTAATGCATTGAATTCCTTAGTCTGTTCAGTCCCCATAGCCTGCATAGCCTCCTGAAAGGGAAAGTAACGTTCCTTAAATATTTCCTTGGCGAGTTCTTTTAAAGCACGGTTATAATCCCAGTCCTCTCCATTGCTGATGCGATCAATGGCAAGACCAGTCACCCAGTCAAGTAGTTCAGGATCTTTTTCTAGCTGCAGATTTAATGCCATCACAAGTTCATCCTTTACTTTTTCCTGATTCATTTCAAGCTTATAGCCGCTATCGATATTTAGCTCAAAGGCAAAACTGCGTATTAATTGCTGTACAAAACCATCGATAGTACTGATTGAAAATCGGCTGTAATCATGCAAAATACCTGCATATATTTCAGAAGCCCTTACCCTGACCTCCTGATCAACCAGGTTAGGGTAATTTTCCTTGAGGATAGTGCTAAACTTTGATTTTTCAAACCCATAGCGTGCAAGTTCTTCAAGAGATCCAAGAATACGCTCCTTCATTTCAGCTGTTGCCTTATTTGTAAAGGTAACCGCCAAAATTTCACGGTATTTGCCCATTCCGCTAAACAGCAAAACCAAATAGTGCGCTGTGAGGGCAAAAGTTTTACCTGAGCCTGCAGATGCACGAACTAACTTCAGGGCTTTTTGCTGAGACATTTCTGTATGTGGTTTGAAGGTTTATTGAAAGCTGGCTTTTGATTATCGAACCATAAAAATATTGATTTTATTCTTCAATATGGTATTGCAATCCCATAGATCGAAGGAATAAAAAAAGCCGGCATAGTTGGCCGGCCTTGATAGTTTTAATAGCCTATTTTAAAAATGCAAATTCAGACTACTTCTGAATGATTCCTGCACCATTTTTATAACCCGGACTAACGGCCACCGGTAATTTTCCGCTTGCTTTTAATTGACCGTTTATCAATTTAGCACTTGCTTTTTGTGCTTCTTCTGAATTCTGATAATTTACAATTAAGGTTTTTACCTTTTCAATTCCTGGAAGTCCTGTAATTGAATATGGGTTCGCAAACAGTGTTATCATACTATTCATCCCGGCAATATCCGCAATGAGCGTTTTTAGTCCGGCTGTATAATCAAGCACCGCACCCGGTCGTCTTCTGGTATCATGGATACTGACGATGATCTGATCATAGGCCTTTAACTCGGTCCTGACGTTATTTATATCGTTGTCAGAAGCATCTTTGGGTAATAAAAAGATCAAAGAGTTTGGCAACAGAGGTTTCATCATATTCAGAAATGTCGTCAGGCCTGGTGTTCCCATACTTACAAGTGCAGTTTTCTTGCTTAAATCCAGATTTCTGATCTGTGAATCACTATTCAGAATCGTTACCGCAGCATCTGCCAATTGCTGATTTAGCTGCCTGGCTTCAGGACGATTAAGGTCGGAAATGATGTTTTCAGGATTTACAAAGTTTTTATTAGACAAACCAGACCAATATTTTGCCAAAAGCACCTTTCTGACACTGCTGTTAATCCGTTCCCAACTCAGTTCTCCGGATCTAATTGATTGACGAACTAGTTTTACAGCCCGCTTAGAATTGCCGGAAAGCTCAATAACATCAAGTCCGGCAATAAGGCCCAGTACATCACTTTCCCCTTCCGGAAAAAACTTTGCCACACCTTTCATTTCCATCGCATCCGAAAAAATAATTCCCTTAAACCCAAGATCCTCCTTCAAAAGTCCGGTAACAATAGGCCTGGAAAGTGTGGAGGGTAAATTGGGGGTATTATCAAGCACCGGGATACTCATGTGAGCAACCATAATCCCGGAAGCCCCTTCTTTGATTAATTCTCTGAAAGGATATAACTCCAAAGAATCTAATCGCTCGCGGGTAAAGGGTAGTTGCGGGAGGTCATAATGTGAATCAACATCTGTATCGCCATGCCCAGGAAAATGCTTGACACTAACCATAACATTATGATCCTGAAGTCCTTTCATGTAGGAAGTAACTTTTTTTGCAACATTGAATTTATTATCTCCGAATGATCGGATACCAATAACCGGGTTCTTTGGGTTATTATTGATATCCGCAACCGGAGCAAAGTTTACCTGCATACCGATACGTTTAAAATCCATGGCCACCTGTTTACCCATTTCATAGATCAGCTTATTATCCTGGATTGCTCCAAGTGTGAGCTGGTAAGGATAAGATATAGTACTGTCGAGTCGCATTCCCAAACCCCATTCAGCATCCATAGAAATTAATAAAGGCACTTTTGATGATGCCTGGTAACGGTTAGTTAATGCAGCCTGCCTGGCCGGCCCTCCCTGGAAAAATACGAGTCCGCCAATACGCTCCTTTCGAATCAGCTTTGCAATTGAATCTTCGAAGGCCTTTCCTTTATCAGTATGAGCCCTGACCATAAATAACTGAGCAATTCGTTCACGCTTATTTAATTTTTTAAAAACAGTTTCAACCCAATCATTAGGTTTATCTAAAGCACTTATATATGAACTCTGAGTTTGGGAAAAACTGATTAGCGGACTTATCAGAAAGATAAAAAAAACAAGGTGTTTTAAGTTTTTGTACATGAGGGGACGTAAATATTTTGTGAAATTATTCATTAAGAAACAGAATCAAGCCAAATAGAGTTAATAAAAAATTTATTCCAAGACTTAAACAGATACTGTAAAGCCATACTGAAAATATATCAGTCAATCGCTTCTTGAGGAATCTGTACAAGAAATAAATTCCCGCTATGTTCAAAAATAAGAAAATCAGGGCCGCCCAGGCCATTACTTCGATAATCATCATAAATCGTCCGATAAAAAATACAATTGAACTTAAACCAAACAAATTTATCAAAGGAATCCATCTGATTAAACACTTTCTCACACATAATAGGCCTTATATCATCCATTATCACAGCTTGGCATCATTATTTCATATACAGACCTATAAATAAATAAACATCATGATGAAAAAGGTATTAGTTTTAGCCATAAGTGTACTGTTAGCAGGAGCTGCAGAAGCACAAACATTTGGTATTAAAGGAGGAGTTAATTTCTCCAAAATTATCAAAACAAATGACAGGAATTTCGATACGGAATTTAAACCGGGCTTAAATGCCGGAGTGTTCGTTGATATTCCGGTTGTTAAAGGCCTGGCCTTCTCGCCAGAGCTTATGTTTTCCCAAAAAGGATATAAGACAACAGGCACAAGTTTACTGGGCGTGGCAAATGAATATTCCGTAACCACAAACTTTATTGAAATTCCAATTCTGGCTAAGATTAGCGCAGCTGATAAATTTAGCATTTACGTTGGTCCTCAGGTTTCATTCCTTGCATCCACAAAGGAGAAATTTACACTAGGAGACTCATCTTACCAGAATACGATCAGGAATGAGAATGAAAACCTGAAGAAAAGCCTTGTTGGCGGTGTATTGGGTTTAGGTGTTGGTCTTACTGATCAATTGAGTTTGCAAGGACGTTATGCAATTGACTTCCAGAAAAACAATGAAAATGGATCAAGTGAAACTCCAATTTACAAAAATCAGGTAATTCAAACCAGTTTGGCTTATCGTTTTAAATAGTCTAAACAATTGTTTGTTCGATAAAAAATGCCCTGGAAAGTCCAAGGGCATTTTTTATTGAACAGATACGCGGCTTAAGATTAGCCTCTGTTAATGATAATCTCAGAGATCATCCAGCCCTTATCCGATTTTACGAACTTTAAATTAAACTTGTATGAACCTGCTATATCCATCCGGTTTCCATCTAAATTTGCAACACCCATAACATCAAAATCAACTGATCCGGTAGCATCAGTTGCTTCGATAGTAAATGACTTATTTAGTGCAGTGGATTTACTAACATCATAGATTCCACCTGTAAAGGTGTAGATAATACCTGCTTTATCAAGTGTGCTTCCTGAAGGTTCATACATTTTGCAGTTTTCGCTAAGGTAAGAACCCATCCATGCTTTATCCTTTTTCACAATGGCAATCGAAAAACTATCGACAAGACTTTTAAGCTGATCTTCATCACTAATCTTTACATTAATGGCATAGGCTTCTGTTAGTGAAAACACTACAAAAAGTACTAATAAGAATCTTTTCATTTGAATAAGTATTAAAGATTTTTAGTGATTTCTGTTGACATTGGAGTTACAGCAGAGCGGAATCTCCGAATCAGATTTCCGTCTTCATCAATCAGGAATTTTTCAAAGTTCCATTTGATATCGCCTGTAAAATCAGGATTTGCAGCGGTTGTCAGGTGCTTGAACAGCGGACTGATATCATCTCCTTTTACGCTGCTTTTTTCAGCTAAAGGGAAAGTTACACCAAAATTCTTTTGGCAAAACTCCTTGATATTTAAGTTTTCACCTGGCTCCTGTCCGCCGAAATTGTTCGCAGGAAAACCAATTACCACAAGTTTATCCTTGTAGGTATCTGCCAACTTCTGAAGGTCAGCGTATTGCCTAGTATAACCGCATTTTGAAGCTGTATTGACTATTAAAACTTTCTTGCCCTTATATTGTTTCAGATCAAGAGTCTTGCCATCAATATTTTGAACCTTGAAGGTATAAATTGAAGGCGGAGTTGTAATGAACATTGCGAGTACTATTAGTAGTGTTTTCATGGAACAAATTTAAAATTTAAAGACTATAAAAATATCAAAAGATTTTGATTGATTTAAAACTAACAATTATCTGACAACAAGTGTATTAAGTTTATGTTATAAAAAATATTTTTTTGATTCGAACCCTTAGGGCAATTCCAGTAAAACGAACTGATTGGTACTTTCAGTTTTGTTTTTGAGGGAAAAAGATTCCTTCCTGTTAATAACAAAAAAGCTTCCAGACTTGAGGGTTTGAAGTTCCCTGTTTCCATTTTGGCCAATTTCAACTGTGCTTGCATTTAGAGAAACCAAAACCAGACTTTGTTTTTTAATTTTTGCTTTAAACTCAATTTCATTCAAGAGATTTAACCGGTATGCTCTTACCCAAGTCGTATCAATTTCAAGCTTAAGATTTGGCAATGTCATTGGCTTTTCATCGAAGACTGCCTTCTTCATCAATAACTCGACATCCATTACGTGAAAAGTATCTTTGTCGGCGTTCCAAACCCGATGTATGCGATTATTTGGGGGTGATAAATTTTCGAATCGTATTTCCCCGGCCTGAGATTGGCCAGTCTTTTTTGTTTCGCCCTGTACCTGCGAACCGGTTATGGTGTTTGTAAGCCGGATAAAAAAGGAAGGTGTGGTATGCATGTGATATAAAGAAGTATCAGCCGGTGCTACGCGTACATTAAGGATGCGGATATCTTTATTCTGAAAGACAGGTTGATGACGGGGTTCTTCATGAACAAGGATCTGAGCTTGTAAAACAGGTAAGCTACTTGTCAAAATAAGC
>CAMBFY010000001.1 GCA_945865415.1 Sphingobacterium thalpophilum | reverse complement strand
GATATGACGGTTTTTCCAATGAGAAGAGAACATCCGCTGGAAGACCCAAATCGTGTTGATAAAAAGGATTATTTCTTTGGAAGATGATGAATCACCCCATATTTACAGATAACGATCCACAGAAGGAAACGTTTATATTAAATCTCGGTCCTACCCATCCGGCAACACATGGTGTTTTTCAGAATGTTCTGGTCATGGATGGAGAACGCATTATAAGTGGTGTTTCAACAATAGGTTACATCCATCGTGCCTTCGAGAAAATTGCCGAACACCGCCCATTTTATCAGATTACCCCTCTAACTGACCGGTTAAATTATTGCTCTTCTCCTATTAATAATATGGGATGGCACATGACAGTTGAGAAGTTACTCGGAATTGAAACCCCCAAACGTGTTGATTATCTCAGAGTGATAGTTATGGAGCTTGCCCGTATCTCAGACCACTTAATTTGTAACGGAATTCTGGGTGTGGATACGGGTGCATTTACGGGCTTCCTATATCTAATGGAGGAAAGAGAGCATATCTATGAAATTTATGAAGAGATATGTGGTGCCAGACTGACAACTAATATCGGGCGTATTGGCGGGTTTGAGCGTGATTTTAATGATATTGCTTTTGCCAAGATTAAAAAATTCCTTGTTAAATTCCCGCCAATTCTTAAAGAATTTGAAATTTTATTTAACAGGAACAGAATTTTCATTGAACGGACTTCAGGTGTTGCTTCCGTTGATCCTGAAACCGCTTTAAATTATAGTTGGAGTGGTCCTATTTTAAGGGCAACCGGTGTGGATTATGATGTGAGGGTAAATGAACCTTATTCTTCTTACCAGGATTTTGATTTTGAAATCCCGGTGGGTACAAGTGGTGATGTATATGATCGCTATATTGTGCGAAACGAGGAAATGTGGCAGAGTTTAAGAATCATAGAACAGGCATTACAAAAAATTGAAAAAGAACCAAAAGGAGTTTTTCATGCAGATGTGCCTGAGTTTTACCTGCCTCCAAAAGAAGAAGTATATAATAGTATGGAAGCTTTGATCTACCATTTCAAAATAGTTATGGGCGAGATCGATACTCCAAAAACTGAAGTATATCATGCAGTAGAGGGCGGCAATGGTGAGTTGGGTTTCTATCTGGTCAATGACGGAGGTCGTTCACCTTATCGTCTGCACTTCAGAAGACCAAGTTTTATTAATTATCAGATGTATGCTCCAATGAGTGCCGGAATGTTGTTATCCGATGCCATTATCAATATGAGCAGCTTGAATGTAATTGCAGGAGAATTAGATGCTTAGTGTAACTGAACATAAGGAAATTGAATTTTCATCCGCACTGATTAAACAGTTTGATGAAATTGTAACACGTTATCCTCAAGGAAAACAAAAATCAGCCTTGCTGCCCATGCTGCATTTGGTTCAGGCTGAATACGGATGGGTAAGTCCGGAGGCAATGGATAAAATAGCATCATACCTTCAAATAAAACCAATTGAGGTTTACGAGGTTAGCACATTTTATACCATGTTCTTTCTTCGCCCGCAGGGGAAGTATGTTTTGGAGGTATGCCGCACCGGGCCTTGTTGTCTGGTTGGTGCCGAGAAGATCATGGATCATATTGAAAAGACTTTAGGAGTTAAAGAAGGTGAAATCACGGCGGATGGAAAGTTCAGCTGGAGGGGTGTAGAGTGTTTAGCGGCTTGCGGTATGGCCCCGGTGCTACAGATTGGCCCGGAATACACTTTTTATGAGCATTTAACGAATGAAAGTGTAGACAAATTGATTGAAACATTAAAGAATAAGATATGAGAAACGAGATGTGAGGATTGAGATAGGGTACCGGTTGAATTTTCACTATCCCCTCTCCAGCCTCCCAACTTTAATCTTGATTAATATGGCGCGTAAGTTATTATTAGAGAATATTAATGTACCTGAAATTCATACTTTCGATGTTTATCGTCAGCATGGTGGATATCGTTCGGTAGAAAAGGCCCTGAAAAGCATGACTCCAGATTCGGTAGTTGAAGAGGTGAAAACATCCGGACTTCGCGGACGTGGTGGTGCCGGTTTCCCTACAGGTATGAAATGGAGTTTTTTGGCAAAACCGGAAGGCCGTGAGCGTTATCTGGTTTGTAATGCTGATGAATCAGAACCAGGAACATTTAAGGACAGATTTCTGATGACTAATATTCCTCATCTTCTAATTGAGGGAATGATTGTTTCCAGTTTCGCTTTAGGTGCTAAAACATCCTATATCTATGTGCGGGGCGAAATGATGCCTCAGATTAGAATTTTAGAGCGTGCAATTGCTGAAGCAAAGAATGCAGGATTTCTAGGGAAAAATATTTTGGGATCTGGTTATGATCTTGAATTATACGTTCAACCAGGTGGCGGAGCATATATTTGTGGTGAAGAAACCGCCTTGATTGAGTCACTGGAAGGTAATCGTGGTAATCCAAGAATAAAACCTCCATTTCCCGCAATTTCAGGAGTTTGGGCTTGTCCTACAGTAGTTAATAATGTAGAAACTATCGCTGCTGTAGTACCTATCATCAATGATGGTGCTGAGGAATATGCCAAAATTGGAAATGGCAGAAGTACAGGAACAAAATTGATTTCTGCATCTGGAAATCTGAAAAAGCCGGGTGTATATGAAATTGAATTGGGTGTTCCGGTTGAAGAGTTTATTTATTCTGATGAATATTGTGGCGGTATAGCAAATGGAAAAAGGTTAAAGGCTGTTGTTGCAGGAGGTTCTTCAGTACCAATTCTTCCTGCCAATCTAATTCTTAATACAATTAATGGTCAGCCTCGTTTGATGAGTTATGAATCCCTCTCTGATGGAGGTTTTCAAAGCGGAACAATGTTGGGTTCCGGTGGTTTTATTGCTTTTGATGAAGAGCAGTGTATTGTAAGAAACACTTGGAATTTCTCACGTTTCTATCATCATGAGAGTTGCGGACAGTGTTCTCCATGCCGTGAAGGGACAGGATGGATGGAGAAAGTCCTTCATCGTATGGAGTATGGACATGGGAAAATCAGTGATATAGATCTATTGGTCGATGTTTCTAAGAAAATTGAAGGAAATACTATTTGTCCACTAGGAGATGCTGCTGCCTGGCCTGTTGCCAGTGCAATCCGTCATTTCCGGGATGAATTTGAATGGCATGTTAACAGTCCAAAGGAAGCGCTGGCAAGGAATTATGGTCTTGCAAACTATGCAGATCCATTGCCAAAATTAGAAGAGGTAGTTAATAGTTAAAATTCACAATTTTAGACGGTAAGCCTTTTGATGTTTAGCACAGGTTTTGAATAATAAACAATGAGCGAAAAAGTTAAAGTTACTATAGATGGCATAACGGTTGAAGTTGAACCGGGTACAAGTATTCTTAATGCTGCACGTCAGATTGGAGGAGAAATCGTACCACCTGCCATGTGTTATTATTCTACACTTGAAGGTAGTGGCGGAAAATGCCGGACCTGTCTTGTTAAAGTAAGTAAGGGATCTGAAAAGGATCCCCGACCAATGCCTAAGCTGGTTGCCTCATGCCGTACTGGTGTAATGGATGGAATGGAAGTCCAAAATATCACTTCACCTGAAGTGATTGAGGCAAGAAAGGGAGTAGTTGAAATTTTATTGATCAATCACCCGCTCGACTGCCCGATTTGTGATCAGGCGGGAGAATGTCATTTACAGGATTTGTCTTTCGAGCACGGTGTAGGCAATTCAAGGTATGAATTTGATCGTCGTACCTTTGATAAAATCGATATTGGCGATAAGATCCAATTACACATGACCCGATGTATTTTATGTTACAGATGTGTCTACGTTGCAAACCAGATTACTGATAATCGATTACATGGTATTTTAGGCAGAGGTGACGCTTCAGAAATTTCAACTTATATCGAAAAGGCAATTGAAAATGATTTCTCAGGTAATGTAATCGATGTTTGTCCGGTAGGCGCTTTAACCGATAAAACTTTTCGATTCAAGAATCGGGTTTGGTTTACGAAGCCTGTGGATGCTCATCGCGATTGCCCTACCTGCAAGGCAAAAGTAACTTTGTGGTACAAGGGAGATGAGGTGCTGAGAGTTACAGGTCGTAAAGATCAATTTGGTGAGGTAGAAGATTTTATTTGTAATACCTGCCGCTTCGAAACAAAAAATACCAGCAGTTGGATTATTGAAGGTCCGCGTCATATCGCACAAACCTCAGTAATATCCTCTAATCATTATGAATTTGTTCCATTACCTGTGATTAAAGAAAATCAGGTTTTGATTGAAGCAAATAAAATCGAATTTGAACGAGCTACAAAAATCTGATGGAACTAGCGTTTATAATTGAGAAATTCGGACTAATTTTAGTCATATTTTTAGTCAGTCTTACCATTGCTGCCTATTCTACACTTGCGGAGAGAAAGATTGCAGGTTTCCTTCAAGACAGGGTTGGGCCAAACAGGGCGGGTCCCGGTGGAATGTTCCAGCCACTTGCTGATGGACTCAAAATGTTTTTTAAGGAAGAAATTATTCCTACAGATTCAAGTAAAGCTCTTTTTATTTTAGGACCATCTCTGGCATTGTTTACATCATTTCTTGGTAGTGCTGTTATCCCCTGGGGCCAGGATGTTGAGCTATTGGGTCGACAGGTTAGTTTACAGATTACGGATATCAATGTTGGAATACTCTATATTTTCGGAGTAGTTTCATTGGGCGTTTATGGAATTATGATTGGGGGATGGGCTTCAAATAATAAGTTTTCACTGATGGGTGCTGTTAGGGCTGCTTCCCAAAGTATCAGCTACGAAATTCCGATGGGATTATCTATTATAGCATTGCTTATGCTTACCAATACCCTTAGTATGAAAGAAATAGCTGAGCAGCAGCATGGAATTAATTGGAATATTTTTTATCAGCCTGTCGGATTCCTTGTTTTCCTTATTTGTTCTTTTGCAGAAACCAACCGAACCCCTTTCGATTTACCTGAGTGTGAGACTGAACTTGTGGGTGGTTACCATACTGAGTACTCGGGCTTCAAAATGGGAGCGTTTATGTTCGCCGAGTATCTGAATATGTTTTTGGCTTCTGCGGTGATGTCAACATTATATTTTGGTGGGTATAATTATCCCGGGATGGATTTTGTAAATGAACTTCTTGGGCCTTTGTTTGGGCCATTAATTGGAATGGGTGTCCTGATTCTAAAGATATTTGCATTTATCTTCCTGTTTATGTGGGTGAGATGGACTGTACCTCGTTTCAGATACGATCAGTTGATGAATCTCGGTTGGAAAATTTTAATTCCTTTGGCAATTGCCAACATAGTAATTACCGGTATTGTAATTACATTAATTGACAAATTATAATTGGTCTGCAATTGACCGTTTAATCAATAATTAAAACCCCTTTGAGGAGGATTTAAGGTTTATGGAACCATTAAGTAACAGGAAAAAAGTTTTAGAACAGAAACCGATGAATTTCTGGGAAAGATTATATCTTCCGGCAATATTTCAGGGGATGGGAATAACTTTCAAACACATGTTCAAAAAGAAGGAAACTATTTTTTATCCCGAGATTGAACGTGAGTTTTCTGAGAATTGGAGAGGAATGCATTCACTTAAAAGGGATGAAGAAGGTCGTGAGCGATGTACTGCATGCGGTCTCTGCGCACTTTCTTGTCCGGCAGAAGCAATCACTATGATTGCAGCAGAACGTCAGAAAGGTGAAGAAGCTTTTTATCGAGAAGAGAAATATGCAGCTGTCTATGAGATCAACATGTTGCGTTGCATATTTTGCGGATTGTGTGAAGAAGCCTGTCCTAAAGAAGCAATCTATCTGGATGGTCCAATTGTTCCGGCAGACTACCTCAGAAAAGATTTTATCTATGGTAAAGATAAGTTGGTTGAGGAGCCTATGATGGCTCAGCAGGACTAATATTTTTGAATTGAGTAGGCCGGAACCTGTAATTATTTCGGCAGAAATTATACCTTTGCCCAAAATGGGAGTGAAGATTAAATTACCTTATTGATGAGTGTATCTCTTTTTTATTTTGTTGCTTTTTTAACTTTATTCTTCGCCCTTTTGGTGATTTTTTCGAAGAATCCGGTTCATAGCGTGCTTTATCTTATCGTCACTTTTTTTACATTCACTTTGCACTATATTATGCTCAATGCACAATTTCTTGCTATAGTGAATTTCATTGTATACATGGGTGCAATAATGGTGCTATTTCTTTTTGTCCTCATGTTACTCAATCTAAATGAAGGTTCAATCGGTTCGAAATCCAATCTTCTTAAAATGGTTGGTGTAATAGCAGGGATGTGTCTGGTAATCACACTTATTGGATCTGTAAAGGCATTGAATGCATCTGATCCTCTGGTTCTTCAGACTCAGGATTTGGGTCTTGTGAAAAATCTGGGAAAGGTCTTGTTCAGCAAATTCCTATTACCGTTTGAGATTTCATCTATTCTCTTACTTTCAGCTATGGTCGGAGCTGTTTTATTAGCTAAAAAAGATATTAAACATGGGTAGATTATGGAAAACGTAACTCAGGCAATTCAAGGTGTACCTTTAAATCATTACATTCTTTTAAGTACAATCATTTTTGCAATTGGCGTAATTGGTGTGTTGATCCGCAGAAATGCAATTGTTATTTTCATGTCGATAGAATTGATGTTAAATGCCGTAAATCTGTTACTCACTGTATTTTCAGTTCATCATAATGATCCTTCAGGACAGGTTTTTGTTTTTTTTATTATGGCCTTAGCAGCCGCAGAAGTGGCTATTGGTTTGGCCATAATTGTAATGGTTTACCGAAATATTAACTCAACGGATGTAAATATTTTGAATAAACTTAAGTGGTAATTTTTTGCTGATATTCAATCTGCCAGATAGCAAAAAGATTGATTGGGTGATTAATATGATAATTAGCATATAATAATGATAAATTTAGTTTGGTTAGTTCCTTTATTTCCACTTTTGGGTTTCCTTATCAACGGATTATGCCGTAATATACTGCCCAAAACAGCTGTTGGATTTGTGGGTTGCCTTTCTGTTCTCGCCTCTTTCGCAGTCAGTTTGGGAATTTTCTTCGAACTGAATTCAGCAGAAGCAAAGTCATTCATTGTCCCAATTTTTGACTGGATAAGTGCAGGAAATGTGAAGATTCCTTTCTCTTTCCTGATTGATCCGCTGAGTGCAATAATGTTATTGATTGTAACTGGAATCGGGTTTCTGATCCACGTATATTCTACAGGGTACATGCACCAAGATACAGGTTTCGGAAAATTTTTTTCCTATCTGAATCTGTTCATATTTTTCATGCTGCTATTGGTGCTTGGGTCCAATTATGTCATTATGTTCATAGGATGGGAAGGTGTAGGCTTGTGTTCTTACCTGCTGATTGGATTCTGGTTCAGTAACCCATCGTACGCAAGTGCTGCAAAAAAGGCTTTCGTGATGAACCGTATTGGTGATTTAGGCTTTCTTATTGCGGTTTTTCTGATTTTCACAACTTTTAATAGTGTAGAGTTTGCTGCTGTTTTTCCGCAGGCAGCAAATATGGTCTCGGGCGACTCAGTTCTAGTATTGATTACTGCCTTACTTTTTGTGGGAGCGATTGGAAAATCAGCACAAATCCCGCTGTTTACCTGGTTGCCTGATGCTATGGCCGGTCCAACTCCAGTATCAGCCCTTATCCATGCAGCAACAATGGTTACTGCGGGTATTTATATGATTGCCCGTTCCAATATCTTATTTACACTTGCTCCTGCAACTCTGGGGGTAGTAGCCATTATTGGTCTTGCTACTTTATTTCTTGCTGCTTCAATTGCTGTAACTCAAACTGATATCAAAAAAGTATTAGCTTATTCTACAGTTTCTCAGTTAGGTTATATGTTCCTTGGATTGGGAGTTGGTGCTTACACCGGTGCTTTTTTTCATGTAATCACCCATGCGTTTTTTAAAGCTTTACTTTTCCTTGGTGCTGGGTCCGTAATTCATGCTATGAGTAATGAACAGGACATGCGAAATATGGGTGGACTAAAAAAGAAATTGCCAATAACCTACCTGAGCATGATGATCGGTACTATTGCAATTGCAGGCTTACCTCCTTTTTCCGGCTTTTTTTCAAAAGATGAAATACTTGCGCAGGTTTATGAAAATAATAAAGTTTTTTGGCTGATCGCTCTTGTTGGTGCAATGTTTACTTCGTTTTACATGTTCAGGATGATATATCTGACGTTTAATGGAAAATTCAGAGGAACAACAGAGCAGGAAAATCATTTACATGAATCACCGGCATCTATGACAATTCCTTTAATAGTTCTTGCAATTTTGTCAGCTTTAGGTGGATTGATTGGTATTCCTGCAGTATTTGGTGGAAGTCATTGGTTAGCCGCTTTCCTTGCACCTGTTTTTGAGGTTTCAGCCTCCAAATCAGTTATTCACACGCTGGATCATACTACTGAATATATACTTATGGCTGTTTCTATTGGAGCTGCAATCATTGCAATGCTTTATGCCTATAACCGTTATGTCAAGCAATTTCATATTCCGGTTGATGATATCACTGGTCGCAGCGGACTAGCAAGACTCTCTTATAACAAGTTTTTCATAGATGAGATCTATGACAAAATCATTACACAACCACTTAATTCTTTGTCTGGCTTCTTTTTTAAAATTGTGGATAAAGCAGGAATTGATTGTTTTGTTAATGGCTTTGGAAAAGGAGCATTGGAGGCAAGTAAAACTTTTAGATTACTTCAATCCGGTATGGTAGGCTTTTACATCTTTATGATGGTAGCCGGAATCCTTGCCTTACTGGTTTATAGTATTTACAAAATTTAATGTTAATGAGTAGAACAATTTAAATGGAAATCTTACTGTTACAAATTCTTATTCCACTTATAGCTGCACTGGTCATACTCCTTTCAGGAAATACAATAGTGAAGGGACTATCAGGGGTATTTTCTCTGGTATCCTTTGGTATTACTATTTTTTTGTATCTGAATTTTGTTCCAGATGCAAGCACCCAGTTTCTTGTTGATCTGCCCTGGATTCCTCAATTTGGGATAAACTTTAAGGCCGGAGTTGATGGGATAAGCTTGTTGATGTTGTTATTAACGAATTTTCTCATCCCGATCATTGTTTTATCTACCTACAACCATGATATAAAAAATCCTAAAGCATTTTACGCATTGATATTTTTTATGCAGACAGGTTTATTGCTTGTCTTTACTGCTTTGGATGGATTTTTATTTTACGTCGGATGGGAAGCAGCATTGATACCGATATACTTCATTTGTGCATTATGGGGCGGAGAAAATCGGATTAATGTTAACTTAAAATTTTTCATTTATACTATCTCAGGTAGTTTATTAATGTTGCTGGCAATTATCTACCTTCATCTTCAAACTTCAGGTAATAGCTATGACATTGCAGAGTTTTATAAGCTTGAACTTGATTCTACAACTCAGGCGTGTATATTTTGGGCGTTCTTCATTGCATTTGCAATTAAAATGCCTGTATTTCCTTTTCATACATGGCAACCCGATACGTATACTGAAGCTCCGACTGCAGGAACTATGCTTCTCTCAGGCATTATGCTCAAGATGGGTATTTATGGTATTATTCGCTGGTTAATTCCTGTTGCGCCACTCGGTTTTGATGCATGGGGTGAAACAGCATTGATTTTGTCAGTGATAGGTATAGTTTATGCATCAATAATTGCATCTACACAAAATGATGTTAAAAGACTGATTGCTTATTCATCAATTGCCCACGTAGGGCTTATTTCTGCTGGAATTTTTGCCTGGAACATGCAAGGCCTCCAAGGTGCAATGATTCAAATGCTTAATCACGGTATCAATGTTGTTGGAATGTTTTTTATAGCAGATATATTAATCCGAAGATTAAATACCCGCGATATGACACAGATGGGAGGAATTGCAAAACCAGCACCAATTCTTGCAATCACTTTCCTTACAGTCTTATTGGGAACTGTCGCTTTACCACTTACAAATGGGTTCGTTGGAGAATTCTTACTTTTGATGGGTGTCTACAATTATAATATCTGGCTTGCTGCAATATCTGGTTTAACCATCATATTTGGTGCAGTTTATATGCTTAGAATGTATCAAAAGGTGATGCTTGGACCTGTAAATTCAAGTACCGCAATTTTTGAAGATCTTAATGGAACAGAGAAATCAGTTCTATTAATTATCTCTCTCCTTGTAATTTTAATAGGGGTTTATCCTCAACCAATCCTTCATATTTCAGAGGCAGCAGTTATTAACCTGTTAGATCAGGTCAATCAAAAAATATTAGTTAAATAAAAGCATGAACGCATTAATAACCCTATCTATTTTAGCCATACTGGTTCTTTACTTAGGCTTGTATAAGGCAAAAAATGCTTTACTGCCAGTTAGTATGATTGGATTAGCTTCCGGACTTATTCTTGCCTTGCTTGAGTGGAATTCAGGTGCTACGCCTATTTATAGCGGAATGATGCAGTTTGATAATTTTGCCGTGGCATTTACATCAATTGGTATTGTGTCAACCATGCTTATTTTACTAATATCCAAAGATTATTTTGAAAGAATAAGTGAAAATGTTGCAGAATATTATGCAATCATGCTTTTCGCTCTTATCGGAATCTTGGTAATGGTTTCATTCAATAATCTATCTATGCTCTTTATTGGAATTGAGATCATGTCTGTAAGTCTTTATATTCTTGCTGGCATTCGTAAAAATGATTTTAAGTCTAATGAAGCTGCATTGAAGTATTTTTTGACAGGTGCCTTTTCAACAGGGTTTCTATTGATGGGAATTGCATTCCTCTATGGATCTACCGGAAGCTTTGACCTTGGAGATATTAAAGAGTATGTTATATCAAATTCTGTAAATATTTCCCCATTGTTTTATACCGGACTAACTTTAATGATCATCGGATTAAGTTTTAAGGTCGGTGCTGCTCCATTTCATTTTTGGACTCCGGATGTGTATGAAGGATCTCCGACAATTATAACTGCCTTCATGAGTACAGTAGTTAAAACGGCAGGATTTGCAGCATTCTTACGTTTATTTATGATCTGTTTTGCGCCACTTCATGAGTTCTGGATGCCTGTTCTTTTGGTGATAGCAATATTAACGCTGTTTATCGGGAATGTTACTGCTTTATACCAGCACAGCTTTAAAAGGATGCTTGCTTTTTCCAGTATCTCCCACGCCGGTTATATGTTATTTGCAATAATAGCTTTAGGACCCGATTCTGGTAATGCTGTTTTTCTTTATGCAAGTGCTTATTCCATAGCTTCAATAATTGCATTTGCTGTGCTTATTCTTGTAAAGGGTCAAACCGGGTCTGATAATTTTGATAGTTTCAAAGGACTCGCAAAAAGAAATCCATTTATGGCATTTACACTCACTGTGGCTATGCTTTCACTCGCGGGGATACCATTAACTGCTGGGTTCATAGGCAAATTTATGATGTTCTCAACTGCTTTGTCCGAATATCATATCTGGCTCGTAATGCTTGCAGTTGTAAATGCTTTAATTGGAATCTATTATTATTTGAGAGTAGTCGTAGCAATGTATTTTAAGTCTGCAGAGCGTTCAGAAATTCAGGCATCACCATATTTCAATTTTGTTCTTGGTTTTTCTGCCTTCTTAACGATAGTTGTTGGGATATATCCGGGTTTCATATCCAATCTTTTCTAAGCCAAATAATTATTTAAATATCGTAACTTTACGCATGTAGATTTTATGCACGAGTTCTGGGACTACTTTCAACATCTTATTGATCCTATAAAATTGCTTCGTGAAGGAGGTTTTTACCTGCTTTTATTTGTGATTTTTGCGGAAACTGGTTTGTTTTTCGGATTTTTCCTCCCGGGAGATTATCTTTTGTTTTTGGCAGGAATGTTTGTTGCCACAGATAAATTGGATGTATCAATTTACATCCTAGTTATCGGTTTGATCCTGGCTGCAATTGTTGGCAATTTTGTTGGATATTGGTTTGGGAAGCGAACAGGACCTGTTTTATACCAGCGGGATGATTCATTTTTTTTCAAAAAGAAATATCTTAAAGCCGCTGAAGTTTATTACAGAAAGCAAGGTGCTTTCGCATTGATTATGGGCAGGTTCATTCCAATTGTTCGTACTTTCGCTCCGATTATTGCTGGAATTGTAAAGCTGGATTTCAAAAAATTTGCATTTTATAATGTTTCGGGTGCTATACTTTGGATTACATCCTTAACTTTGTTGGGCTATTTTCTTGGCAGGAGTTTTGAGCAGGAGATTAGTGATTATCTTTTATTTATAGTTATTGGATTCATACTGATGACTACTATACCATTAATAGTAACCTATTTAAAAAGGAAGATTGAAGGAGAAAAAAGTGATGATGAACAGCAATATCCTTAAGTAAATGAGTAAAGACCATCCTTGGCATAAAGTTTCCCCTGGCGAAGATATCCCATCGCATGTAAATGCAATTATTGAAATTCCTAAAGGTTCGAAAGCTAAATACGAGATAGATAAAGATTCAGGTTTGATCAAATTGGATCGTGTACTTTTTTCATCTGTAATGTACCCGGCTAATTATGGTTTTATTCCTCAGACATATTGTGATGATAAAGATCCTTTAGATATATTAGTACTTTGTTCTGTTGATGTATTTCCAATGGCAATTGTAGAAGCAAAAGTTGTCGGTGTAATGCATATGGTTGATAATGGTGAACAAGACGACAAAATTATCGCCGTTGCAAGGCATGATATGTCCGTAAATTATATTGAAGACCTGAAAGAATTGCCTCCACACACAATGACTGAGATCGTTCGTTTTTTTCAGGACTACAAGGCTTTAGAGCGTAAAAATGTTAGCATAGAACATTTACTTGGCAAAAATTATGCATTTAAAGTAATAAAGGAAAGTCTTGAGTTATATAAGACCACATTCTTAAATAAATAAATAACATGGGCCTCGCGCTATTTTTTACACTTTTCCTTGTTTTTCTTAACGGCTTTTTTGTGGCTGCTGAATTTGCTTTGGTTAAAGTGCGTGCTTCACAAATTGAAATTAAAGCCAAAACCGGAAGTCGTGTAGCTAAGATAGCTAAGCATATGACCCGGCATTTGGATGGTTATCTTGCTGCAACTCAGCTCGGAATTACATTAGCCTCGCTTGGATTGGGTTGGGTAGGTGAAGAAGTAATGACAAGAATTGTCAGTAATTTCTTCAATTTAATAAATATTGATATGACCTCTTCTGTGGCCACTAATATTGGTCATGTTCTTGCCTTTGCGATTATTACGATATTGCATATTGTATTTGGAGAGCTGGCTCCTAAATCTCTGGCAATACAGCGTCCAATTGGTACAACAATGGGTATTGCCTTACCACTCCATTTCTTTTACCTAATTTTCAGGCCATTTATATGGTTACTGAATGGTTTTGCAAATTTCATATTAAGATTACTTGGGATTGCCACTATTGGAGGTCATGAAGCACACCATAGTTCTGAGGAGCTACAATATCTTCTTGATCAGGGTAAAGAAAGTGGGGCGCTTGAAACAAATGAACACGAGCTTATCAAGAATGTTTTTGATTTCAATGACCGAGTTGTTAAGAATATCATGGTGCCAAGGACAAAGATATCAGGCATTGAACTAAACACGCCTCATAAGGAAGTATTGAATATAATTATTAGTGAGGGATATTCCAGAATTCCTGTATACGATGAAACAATTGATAAGATCGTTGGAATCGTCCATGCTAAGGATATTTTACCACTATTAGCAGACAATAAGGAGTGCATACTTAAAGATATAATCCGAAAACCTTATTTCATACCAGAAACAAAAAAAATCAATGACCTTTTAAGTGAATTGCAGTTAAAACGGATACAGATTGCGATTGTCCTTGATGAGTTTGGAGGTACAGCTGGAATGGTTACTGCTGAAGATATTGTAGAAGAACTTGTTGGTGATATTCAAGATGAGTACGATGAAGAAAAGCCAATTGTCGAAAAAGTAACTGACAATGAATTCATCATTGATGCTACTGCTTCAATTTATGATGTGAATGAATACCTGCCGCATGATCTTCCTGAAGATGGTGACTATGATACTGTAGCAGGTCTGGTTAGTGAGATTTTTGGAAAGATACCTGATGTGGGAGAAGCAAGTGAATTCAATGGATATCTTATTACCATCTTAAAGAAGGCTGATCAGAATGTTGAATCAGTAAAACTTGAGTTAGTAATTAATAACGAAGATGCTGTTGATATTCGTTAATCCGGAGGGCCATTCATGCATATTTTCTATACTCCTGATGTAAATTCTGATACTTATATCCTGAATGAAGAAGAGAGTAAGCATTGTATAAAGGTTTTAAGATTTCAGAAAGGGAGTGTTCTTAATCTGGTTGATGGTAAGGGTGGATTTTATGATGCAATTGTAGAGGAACCTCATCCCAAAAGGACAAAGATTAATATCCTTCGTGTCCAAAATAATTATGGTCTGCGTAATTACTATTTACATATAGCTATTGCCCCTATCAAGAATATTGAGCGTTTGGAATGGTTTCTGGAGAAAGCTACTGAGATTGGAATAGATGAAATTACGCCAATTATTTGTGAACGTTCAGAGCGTAGGGAGCTTAAAACTGAGCGTCTTACCAAATTAATTACCACTGCAGTTAAGCAGTCAATAAAAGCATTCCATCCTAAATTGAATGATCCACAATCTTTTACTGATATTATCCTCAAAACTAAGCATACCAATAGATTTATTGCTCATTGCGTCGAAAGCGAAAAATTCTTTATTAAAGATCAATTCAAGCCTAATTCTGATTACATTGTAATGATTGGTCCTGAAGGAGATTTTACTTCGGCAGAGATCAATTCAGCTCTGAGTCATAAATTTATACCCATAAGTCTCGGTGATTCCAGGCTAAGGACTGAAACCGCCGCCTTGGAAGCTTGTTTCGAGATTAATTTTTTAAATAGATGAAGTATTTAAAGAACGTTTTCTTTAGAATTTTACTTTTATTTTTTTTTGGAATTTCTCTCTCTTTTGGTCCGCCGACCTATAAGATAGCCAAAATGAAATACAATGGAGGTGGGGATTGGTATGCAAACCGTACGGCACTACCAAACCTGATTAGCTTTTGTAACAAAAATATAGCAACTAATTTTGATGATGAAGAAGCAATAGTTGAGGCCGGTAGTATAGATATCTTTAATTATCCCTTTATCTATCTTACCGGACATGGGAACATCGTTTTTTCTGAGGGGGAAGCCTTGAATATTCGTAAATATTTAACGGGAGGTGGCTTTTTGCATATTGATGATAATTATGGTTTGGATCAATTTATACGTCCACAAATGAAGAAAGTTTTTCCAGAACTGGATTTTGTAGAATTACCGTCTGATCACCTGCTGTATAATCAAAAATTTAAATTCCCCAATGGACTTCCAAAGATTCATGAGCATGACGGTAAGCGGCCACAAGGTCTCGCATTAATTTATAAAGGGAGAATAGTTTGTTACTACACATTCGAATCCGACCTTGGTAATGGCTGGGAGGATGCGGGAACTTACGCAGGTGATTCTGAAGATTCCCGCCAAAATGCTCTAAAAATGGGTTCAAACTTAGTTCAGTACGCATTAACACAATAATATATGCTCAAGATCAAGGTAAATAGTAAATTCAACTATGAGGTCGAATCAGATAATGGTGATTTAACGGTCAATGGCCGGGCAATTGATACAGATTTAGTCAGAATCGGTAATCGCACTTTTCATATTATTCACGAGGGGAAATCATTCAATGCAGAGCTTGTTAGTATAAACAGGGATGATAAAACCTGCGCTGTTAAGGTTGGAACAAATATTTATTTCATGCAAATAACTGATCAATATGATGATCTTTTGCATCAGCTGGGTATGGATAGTATAAAGACTAATAAAATTTCGGAAATCAAAGCGCCAATGCCTGGTTTAGTGCTCAGGATTCTTGCTTCAGAGGGAAATCAGGTAGAAAAGGGTGGAAATTTGTTTGTTCTTGAAGCAATGAAGATGGAAAATATAATTAAGGCTGTCAGCGATGTAAAAATTAAAACGGTAAAGGTTAAAGCCGGTGATAAGGTTGAAAAGAATCAGGTTGTCATGGTCTTTGAATAGTTATTGAGGCTTTAGAAGAATTTCCTAAAAAATCATTCCTTTCATTGAATAAAATTTCTTCCTGCAAGTAAATATTGTTTATTTTCAAGACATATTTGAGCTCAATTAATTAGAATAGTACTAATGGCAATAGAAATTAAAACTAAAGGTGAACTTTATGATGTTTGTATCATAGGTTCTGGTGCTGGTGGTGGAATGGCGGTAAAAGTATTAACTGAAGCCGGACTAAAAGTGGCTTTACTCGAAGCAGGTCCAGATTATGATCCTGCAAATCCTGAACAGCAAACCCAGCTTAAATGGCCATATGAGTCACCCCGCAGAGGAGCAGGTACAAATCGTGCATTTGGTGACTTTGATGCCGCCTATGGCGGATGGGAAATAGATGGTGAACCATATACTAAAAAGAATGGAACTGAATTCGATTGGTTCAGATCACGTATGCTTGGCGGAAGAACAAATCATTGGGGAAGGATTTCTTTGCGTTTTGGGCCAAAAGATTTTAAACGTCGTGATTTTGATGGATTAGGAGATAATTGGCCAATTGGTTACGATGACGTCAAGCCTTATTACGATCGCATTGATAAAATGATAGGAGTTTTTGGTACTAAAGAGGGAATTTATAATGAGCCTGATGGCTATTTTCTTCCGCCACCAAAGCCAAGACTTCATGAGCTTATGATAAAGAAGGCAGCTAATAAAATTGGAATTCCAGTCATCCCTTCCAGGCTTTCTATTTTAACAAGGCCCGTAAATAAGGATCGTGGGTCCTGTTTTTTTTGTAACCAATGTAGTCGTGGATGTACAGTGCACGCTGATTTTTCATCATCTACCTGCCTGGTAAAACCAGCAAGAAAAACGGGTAATGCAGATGTGTATGTTAATGCAATGGCAAGGGAAGTATTAACTGACCGGGAAGGTAAAGCGACTGGCGTATCCTACATAGATAAGACAGATATGCAGGAATATCAGGTGAATGCGAAGGTTGTAGTACTTGCAGCGAGTGCATGTGAATCTGCGCGATTACTTTTGAACTCTAAATCGCCTGCCCATCCCAACGGTTTGGCAAATTCCAGTGGAATGGTCGGAAAATATTTGCACGATTCTACCGGCGCATCACGAGGTGCATTTATCCCACAGTTAATGGACAGGAAGACGTATAATGAAGACGGTGTTGGAGGACTTCACCTGTATATTCCTTGGTGGCTCGATAATAAAAAACTTGATTTTGCCAGGGGATACCATATTGAGTTCTGGGGTGGCTTGGGAATGCCTTCTTATGGTTTTGGTTTTGGAATTGAAAAAATGAATGGGGCCTATCCAGGAAAGGATGGTAAAATGAAATCTGCAGGGGGCTATGGAGCATCTTTGAAGGATGATTACCGAAGATATTATGGTTCTACTGTTGGCTTCGCCGGTCGTGGAGAGAGTATCCCAAGAATAGATAATTATTGCGAAATTGATCCGGATGTGGTCGATAAATATGGAATTCCTGTTTTGAAATTTAACTATAACTGGACTGATCAGGAGATTAAGCAGGCCAAACATATGCAGGATACTTTTGAAGAAATTATCGATTCAATGGGTGGTATTGCCAGCGGCGTAAAACCTGGTGAGGATAAAAAATACGGACTTGAATCGCCTGGAAGGATTATTCACGAGGTAGGAACAACTCGGATGGGTGATGACAAGAATAAGTCTGTATTAAATAAGTACAATCAAGCCCATGACGTAAAAAATCTTTTTGTAGTTGATGGTGGTGCATTTGTTTCCCAGGCTGATAAAAATCCAACCTGGACAATTCTTGCACTTTCCTTGCGGGCTTCGGAATATATAATTGATCAATTAAAAAAACAAAATATTTAATCAGATGAATAGAAGAGATTCACTCAAAGCACTGGCTGTTGGAACAGTAAGTGTCGGAACCCTGATTACAGCATGTGATAAAAAGGAAGGGGCTGAGTCTTCAGCCGCAGGGAAGACCGGAGTTTACGGCCGCACTGCTGAAGAAAAGCTGATTGATGAGAAACTCATGGCTGAAAAGTTCTTTAGTGCACCTGAGATGAGTACCATTACAGTTTTATGTGACATCATCATTCCTAGCGACGAAAAGTCAGGAAGTGCAAGTGATGCTAAAGTTCCAGAATTTATAGAGTTTATTGTAAAAGATCAGCCTCGGTATCAGATTCCACTTAGAGGTGGCTTGAAATGGCTGGATGTTAAGTCGCTAAGACTTTTCAAAAAATCATTTACCGATGCCTCCAAGGAACAGCAGATAGAACTTGTGGAAATGATTGCATTTCCTCAGAAAGCAGCGCCTGAGAACGCTGCAGGAGTTAGTTTTTTTAATACTATGCGTAACCTGACAGCTACAGGGTTTTTTACAAGTAAAGAGGGCATCAATGATATTCAATACAAAGGAAATCAACCTAATGCATGGGATGGTGTTCCAGATGAGGTATTGAAACAATATGGTCTTGAATATGATGAAAAAACACTCTCAGAATGTCTTAAGGCCGAGGATCGCGGAAAAATGATGACTTGGGACAGTTAAGTTAGAAGTAGTAAGTTTTAAATGCTCTGAGGGTTCGGGTTCGGGATCTTGGATAGTTCTGATTAACTGAATTGAGGTTATTATTTTCGGTATACATCAGGGAACAATCTTTATTGTTACTAACCTTTTTTTATGGTGACATTCAGTTAATGTGTTGTTCACATTAACTGGGTTCATTTGTGTAACAAAGTTTTAACAATTTCTTGTTTTTTAAAAGAATAAAATATACTCTCGCTATGGTTGTTACAAAAAAAATTTCCGAGATATTTCTTCCTATTTTATTAGTTATCTGCTTGGTGTTTTTATCTCAAATTGGGATAAGCCAGTCAGTTCCCAACAGCAAAAATCCTTCAAAAGTGCTTCTGCCTAATGGCTGGTCTTTAAGTCCGGCTGGTCGTTCCTTACAATTGGGTGATTTGCCGCTTAATGTTCAGATATCCCCTTCCCAAAGATTAATGGCGATAACCAATAATGGACAAAGCAAACACAGTATTCAATTGATTGATCCTCAGGGTGAAAAAATATTACATGAACAGTCAATTGGAAAGGCATGGTACGGACTCAAGTTCAGTGATGATGAAAAAAAGTTATATGCTTCAGGAGCAAATGATAATATTATACTGATTTACCCAATTGTAAATAAAAAACTCTTTGCTGCGGACACCATCGTACTTGGAAAGCCATGGCCGGCCGAAAAAATTGGTCCTACAGGCTTAGAAGTTGATGATGCCGCTCAGAGATTATACGCTGTTACCAAGGAGAATAATTCGCTTTACGTTTTTAATCTTCAGACAAAAAAACTATTAAACAAAATAGATCTTGGTGCAGAAGCATATGATTGTATCTTATCTCCAGACAAAAGTAAACTGTACATCTCACTTTGGGGATCAGATAAACTTGCTGTTTATGATACAAAAACAAATCGGGTGATTTCGGAGATTTTAACTGAGAACCATCCAAATGAAATTATTCAAAACAGGAGTGGAAAATATCTGTTCGTAGCCAATGCAAATGATAATTCAGTTTCTGTTATTGACACCCAGTCGGGAAAGGTAATTGAGATTATTTCTACTGCCCTTTACCCAACCAGACTCACGGGTTCAACTACAAATGGTTTAGCGCTTTCTGAGGATGAAAAAACCCTTTATGTAGCTAATGCTGATAATAATTGTCTTGCTGTCTTTAATGTTTCGAAACCGGGAAAAAGCAGTTCAAAGGGTTTTATTCCTACAGGCTGGTATCCAACAAATGTCCGTGTAGCCGGGAAAAAGATTTTTGTTTCTAATGGAAAGGGATTTAGTTCGATGGCCAATCCTAACGGGCCTCAACCTTTTAAAAAGACTGATAATAGCGGACTTCATAGTGGAATTACTGAGCAAAAAGAAGTGCAGTATATCGGATCACTTTTTAAAGGAACACTTTCGATTATCGATCAGCCAGATGATTTAAAGCTGGAATCTTATTCAAAGCAAGTATATGCCAATACCCCATATAACAAGCAAACTGAAACTCTTTCTAAAGGCCTAAAAGATAATCCGATACCCAATGTTCAGGGTGGTAAATCACCAATTAAATATGTCTTTTATGTGATTAAGGAGAACCGGACGTATGATCAGGTTTTCGGAGATATAAAAGAAGGTAATGGAGACCCTAATCTTTGTCTGTTTCCTGAAAAAGTAACACCTAACCACCATGCATTAGCAAGGGAGTTTGTATTGCTTGATAATTTTTATGTTGATGCAGAGGTTAGTGCTGATGGACATAATTGGAGCATGGCAGCTTATGCAAACGATTACATAGAGAAATCCTGGCCTACCAGTTATGGTAACAAGGGTGGTACCTATGATTATGAAGGCAGCCGTAAAATCGCCTATCCCAGGGACGGTTTTATTTGGGATTATTGCAAGCGTGCAGGTGTTAGCTATCGCAGTTACGGACAATTCGTAACTAAGTATGGCCCAACAACAGAATCACTTGTAGGTAAAATCGCCCCGAAATTTCAACCTTATAATCTTGATATTAAGGATATTGATAGAATTAAGGCCTTTAAATCAGATTTCGACTCCTTGCTGGCAATAAATTCAGTAGCACAATTTAATACAATCCGAATAGGCAATGATCATACTAGCGGACAAAGAATAGGAAAATTAACACCTACGGCTCAGGTGGCAGATAATGATCTCGCATTAGGAATGCTTGTAGAACATATTTCAAATAGCAGTATTTGGAAGGAATCAGTCATATTTGTTTTGGAAGACGATGCACAAAATGGCCCGGATCATGTTGATGCACACCGCTCCCCTGCTTTTGCAATCAGTCCTTACACCAAACGAAATTCAGTAAATAGTACGATGTATTCAACGTCCGGAATGCTCAGGACAATAGAGTTGATATTAGGCTTACCTCCAATGAGTCAGTATGATGCTGCTGCTGTTCCATTTTCTGAATGCTTTACTTCAATACCTGATTACCGTCCGTATAAGTTAAAACCCTCCAATGTAGATTTGGAACAACTAAATATTGCACGGAATAAAAGCGCAGAACGATCACAGGAATGGAATTTTGCAAGGGAAGATGCTGCACCAGATTTGGATTTGAACGAGGTGGTTTGGAAATCCGTTAAGGGCGAAGATTCAATAATGCCTGCCCCCCGTAGAAGTGCTTTTCTGAAACTTGAGCAAAAGAAAAATTCTGAGGATTAATTATTTCCGGGCTATCAAATCATTTTTTAGGTCTAAGTTTGTTGATTATGTCAAGAATTCTAATTCTTCTGTCTTTACTTTTTCTTTCAGGAAGTCTTTCAGGACAGAGTATTCAAGGAAGAGTATTTATAAAAAATACAAATAGTTCGCTGACAGGAGTTAGCATTAAACTCGAAGGAGTAACTTCAAAAAGTTTAGCTACAAATGAGGAAGGAATCTTTAGTTTTGAAAATAATCGGCCTGGGAAATACACCATAAAAGTAAGTTACCTTGGCTATGAGACCTATCAAGCAAACTTGATTCTTGAGGATGAGGATATAAACCTTGAAATATTTCTCACCTCTCAGGCGGGCTCTCTCCCAGAGGTACAGATTTTATCTGCTTCAAGACGGAATACTTCCTCTCTTCGATTACCTTTTGCCTCCAGCGTATTAAACCTACCTACCCAGTCTGAGAATATTCCTCGTACGGTTCCTGAATCATTAAATATTATCCCGGGAGTGTTTGTACAGAAAACGAATCATGGGGGTGGTTCTCCTTTTATACGTGGCCTGACCGGAAATCAAACATTAATTCTAATTGATGGAATCAGGTTAAACAACTCAACCTTCAGATATGGCCCGAATCAGTATTTGAACACAATTGATCCTTTTTCAGTCAATAAAATTGAAGTTATTCGGGGAAGCGGTTCTGTTCAATATGGTTCTGATGCTATGGGTGGGGTTATACAGATTTTTACAAAAGATCCTTCATATTCTTCTCAAAAGTCCTTCAAAGGAAGCGTTTCAGGTAGGTTTGGTAGTGGAAATATGGAACAATCGGGCAGTACAGAATTATCCTATTCCACAAATAGAATGGTACTTTCAGGAATTTTGGGAATAAAGAATTTTGGAGATTTGGTAGGTGGTGATACTACGGGAAGGCAAACACCTTCTGGATATTCTCAGGCTGATGCAAGTCTGAAATTTAAACTAAGGGTTTCAGATAATTCTGAACTTATTATAGCCAATCAGTTTGTACAACAAAAGGATGTTGATGTTTATCATAAAGTAAAACTTGAGAACTTTAACATTAATAAAATGGGTTTGCAGGGAAGAAATTTAAGCTACCTAAAGTACAGTATTGATCAGGAGTCATCAATTTTCAGAAGGATAGATTTTACAGCTTCCATGAATTCAACTGTAGAAGAACGAAATAGTCAAAGAAATTCTAGTCAGTCTGTTGGTTTGGAAAGGGATAAGATCCACACGTCCAATTTGGGTATTGAACTTTTCTCGGATTTGAGCAACAGGTGGACGGTAAACAGTGGTTTGGAATATTATAGAGATAAGGTAAATAGTATAAGGAATTCGACAAATTTACAAAGCAGAGTGGTTACTTCCCAAAGAGGTTTATACCCCAATAATTCATTTTATTCTAATACCTCGTTTTATTCACTCCATCACATCTCTCTTGGGAATTTTAATCTTGAAGGTGGATTAAGGTACAATTGGTTACAGACAAGTATTGTGGATAAGGATCTTGGACAGTTGAAAATAAATCCTGGTGCATTTGTATGGAACTCAGGTCTTAATTATTCCGTTGGGAAGCATCATATTTATACTTCCTTTAATACTGGTTACCGTGCTCCTAATATCGATGATATGGGGACTTTGGGTATCGTAGATTTCAGATATGAGATACCTGCCTATGCCCTTAAGCCTGAAAAGAGTTATAATTCAGAAATGGGATACAAATATTTTTCTGAGCATATTAGTTTTGGTACAGCCATATATCAAAACAAACTTAGTGATCTGATTACCAGGGTTCAAACCGGACAAATTATTGATGGGTATAAAGTTTATATGAAAGAAAATACTGAAGATGCTGTAATTAGAGGGGTAGAAGGGTTTGCTGAGTTTCAGGTTTCACAGAAGTGGTTCTTCGACTTATTCGCTTCATTTAATCATGGAAGAAACATCTCTAGAGGAGAACCACTCAGAAGAGTCCCGCCCTTCAATGGTAATGTTTCAATGAGATATAAATTTAACAGATTTTATATTAAAGGAGAGCTGGGATGGGCCGATAAACAAAATCGACTTGCTCAGGGAGATAGAGATGATAACAGGATTCCTTCAGGTGGAACACCCGGTTGGAAGGTATTAAATTTTTATTCAGGATACTCCCATAAGAATTTACAATTACGTTTAAGTGCTCAAAATCTTTTTAATGTGGATTATCGAACACATGGTAGCGGAATAAATTCTGTTGGGAGAAGTCTTTGGACCAGTCTTACATTTGATTTCTAAATCCTGAATAACATGAATTCGATTAAACTATCTAAATATTGAGATTTAACCAAATAGAATGGGTTTTATAGTGCTTTAAAGGAAACATAGATTAAAGCGAAGCTTCAAGGCTATATCTGTGTCTAAAATGTTGTTAAGGTTATAAAATGCTATTTTTCCCTGCCTACCGGCTGTCAGGTATGGGTTTTTTAAAAAATTATGTCAAGTTCTCGATAATTAAAGAAAAAAATCCAGATTGTTAATCATGGGATTAATAATTTCATATATAAAAAGTAAAAGCCCTGAATGATTAACATTCAGGGCTTTTACTTTTTAGCTTTCTGCTTTACTTTGATTTGCTCTGCGTTATTGATTTTGAGGGTTTAAATTGTGGCTTTCCCTTACTTATAATTTCAGGTGCACCAACTAAAGTCATGGCTGAGCGAAAACCCATTTCTGCACTTGTTTCGTCCTGTTGCATAAATCTTCTTGTTGCAGGATTTAGCCAGTATGCTCTATCATTCCAGGAGCCGCCTTTGTAGACCCTTGAACGATCATTTATGAGTGTTGTGATTCCATAAAGATTGTTTACCACTGTATCAAGGTGACCACGAAAATCTGGATTATAAGGTTTGCCTGCAATTCCTGATGAATCAATAGCCGCCGCATCATTTTGTAATTCAGACCACTTTTGTTTTTTGCCTGACTTTGCAGGGTCTTTTATAGGACGGCCATATTTGTCCTTTGCATAGGTACCTTTATCTCTATCTGACAATCTTTTATTTACGAAATCATTTCCCCTGAATGGATTAAAATCATTAAAATCCTCAAAACTTAATTTTCTGTAAACATCTGCTGTCCATTCATTCACATTACCAGCCATGTTGTACAAGCCGAAATCATTGGGAACGTAACTTCTAACCGCATTAGTGATATCTGCTTTGTCATTAAGGTAACCACCTGTACCCATATTATCACCTTCTCCACGTTTAAAATTTGCTAACATCATACCTTGGGTGCGTATTTTAGGTGATCTGACACCTAGGCCATTCCAGGGATATATCCTGCCGTCTGCTATGTTTTCGTATTCAGTGTTTCCGGCTAAAGCTAAAGCTGCATATTCCCACTCGGCCTCAGTTGGTAAACGATAAGGTTGTTTTAATACCCCGTCTTCCAAACGAACTGGTCTGACAACACCTTTAGCATTGGGAGTTGTTCCGGTAGCCACTGCATTAGGATTCAAATCCTTTATCATCTTCTTTCCGTCGATTCCTTCACCACGGTATTGTCCGTTTAAGTAAATATCGGTATTAAAAGGTTCAGTAGATGTTGAAACAGTTGCAGCAGTTCCTGCTTTGCCAGCTCCGCCAGCAAGTGTTTTATAGTCCACTAAATAACCTTTACTTCTTAATATTTCTTCATTCACACGGTCTGTACGCCAATCACAATAAGCATTGGCTTGCTCCCAAGTTACTCCAACAACAGGATAATCCTGAAAGGCAGGATGGCGCAGATAATTATTTACATACGGCTCGTTATAGGAAAGGGGCTGTCTCCAAACCAGGGTATCTGGTAAGGCATTATAATAGTATTCATAATCATTTGGATAGTTACGCCTGATCCAATAAAGGTATTCGAGCCAGTCTACATTTGATACCTCAGTTTCATCCATATAGAATGACCCTACAGTTACCCTACGTCTTACATTATCAAAATCATATCCCAAATCCTGATTTAAACTTCCGCCCATAACAAACGTCCCCCCTTCAATCGCAATTAAGCCCGGGCCTGGGCCAGGTTTAACTTTGTTGTTAACCTCAAAACCACCGTTATATTTACTATTATAAGCCATTCCGGTTTTTGAAGACTGGCCAGACTTATTTTTAGAACAAGATGATAAAATTCCAAGAAGCATTAGTGCTGCTAAGGAATAAATTGAGATTTGTTTCATTACCATTCGATGTAATTGGAGTATTAATTCGATAAAAATACAAAAATGGACTTATATCCCCAATTGATATTTTATTATCTTTAAATTATATCAAAACGAGTAAGCCAGAGTAAAACGAAAAAAGCCTAACAAGTATTACAAAAATATATACGTAAAACCAATTTCATAGCGTTGTAAGAAAAATATTATTTTGTTAAAGATTTGAAAGTAATATTTGGGACATGTGGTTTGAAAGCTAAATTGTTGGTTTTTGATTCAATACAAATATTTATTATATTGAATATATCACGATTATGTTTTAAGAATACCTGATTATCATACAGAATATTTTCTCTCGATAATCTATAGTCTCTAAGAAATAATTCGTTTAATTGCCTATATTTAAAACACAGTAAAGCATAGATTTGGTTGAATTTTTTAAATTAATGGTTAACAAATTTTCGTTTTGTGGTTATTTTGCTGTTTTAGTTATCTCCTTCCCTATGGTGGTTATGGCTCAGCCTACCCAATCAGATGGAAGGAGAACAAACACTATACAAACAGCGGCTCCATTTTTATTAATCACACCAGATGCCCGTTCAGGTGCTATGGGTGATGTTGGTGTTGCACTATCACCCGATGCAAATTCGATGCACTGGAATCCCGCCAAACTGGCCTTTCTTGAAAAACCAACCGGACTATCTGCTTCCTATACACCATGGCTTCGTAATCTGGTTCCGGATGTTGATCTTGGATATTTAAGCATGTATCATCGTCTGGATGATAGAAACACAATTGGTGGTGCATTAAGGTACTTTTCTTATGGTTCTATTCAACTTACGGACAATAGCCAAAATGACATAGGAGTATATAGTCCGAATGAATTCTCTGTTGAAGGCTCTTTTTCCAGAAGATTTGGTGAAGGTTTTTCTTTAGGAACTGCTTTGAGGTATATCCGCTCTAGCCTGAGTAATGGTCAATTTAATGGACAGGATATCCAGCCTGCAACCGCAATTGCAGCAGATGCTTCAGCATATTACAGAACAGGAACTGTCTTTTTAGGTAAGGATGCAGAGCTTGCATTAGGCTTGAATCTGTCCAATATTGGTACAAAAATGAGTTATTCTGAAGGAGGCTCTAAATCCTTTCTTCCTGCTAACATGAAGCTTGGTGCTGCCACTACTTTTCTTTTTGATCAATTGAATCATTTTACAGTGGCTCTAGACATGAATAAATTACTTGTTCCAACCAATCCAATCCGGGATATTAATGGAAACATTATTGATGGAAAGGATCCAGACCGTTCTGTGCCAACAGCAATTTTTGGTTCATTTAGTGACGCGCCGGGTGGTTTTTCTGAAGAATTAAGTGAGATCAGCTTTTCTCTTGGAACTGAGTACTGGTACAATAAGCAATTTGCACTTCGTTCTGGTTATTTCTATGAGGCACCCACAAAAGGCGACAGAAGATACCTCTCTTTAGGTGCTGGTTTAAAATACAATGTATTTAATCTTGATTTTGCTTATTTACTGGCAAACCAACAAACCAGTCCTTTAGCACAAACACTGCGTTTTTCACTGGTATTTAATTTCGAGAAGTAAACTAATGAAGATCAGAGTAGGATTTGGGTTCGATGTACACCAATTAGTTGATAATCATCCATTCATTCTGGGAGGAGTTAAATTAGAACATCATTCCGGAGCTTTCGGGCATTCCGATGCTGATGTTCTTGTACATGCAATTTGTGATGCACTTTTGGGTGCGGCAAATCTACGAGACATTGGCTATCATTTTTCTAATACTGATGATCGCTGGAAAGGCATTAGTAGTCTCATTCTTTTGAAAGAATGCGTCAAATTACTCAATCAAAAAGGCTGGAATGTTGGAAATATCGATGCAATGCTGTGTCTGGAGTCTCCCAAAATAAATCCACATATTCCTGAAATGAAGATAAAGATATCTGAGGCTGCAGGTATTACAGAAGATGATATCTCTATAAAAGCAACTACAAATGAAACGATGGGCTTTATTGGAAGAAAAGAAGGCTTGGTTGCATATGCGGTTTGTTTAATAGAGAAAGATCAAAACACCTAAGATTTTTCCGGAAACTTAAGTCCATTAAAATCTGCTGCACATTTACCGCAATTGCTGGCACAACCTTTTTTACTGGATATACTTTTATACAACATTCGGCCGATATAAATAATCGCCAGAAGGAATACCAGAATAACTAAAAGAAACTGCAAATTCATAAGTTAAAAGTACAAAATATCTGTTGTTCGCTCGTCAGTCGACAGTAAATTAAGCAGGGTATTATAATGATTTGTTAATTTATTTTGCAAGAGATTTTAGTTAAAATACTACTCGATTCTGCTAATAATCCCCTTCAGGGAAAATCTACCTTTTAAAAGTATATTGATTACCAAGGTTTTATGTTCCTTAACTATAACATAATGTAAAAATCTGCTTATTAAATCCTACCTTTGCAAAAAATTTAAGTTAGTTTTTTAATGCAAAAAATAAGAAATATAGCGATCATCGCTCACGTTGACCACGGTAAAACTACATTGGTTGATAAAATTTTACATCAAACTAATTTGTTCCGTGATAATCAGGATACGGGGGATCTGATTTTGGATAACAACGATCTTGAACGTGAACGTGGTATTACCATTGTTTCAAAGAATGTTTCTGTAAACTATAAGGGTGTCAAAATTAATATTATTGATACTCCCGGCCACGCCGATTTTGGTGGCGAGGTTGAACGGGTATTGAAAATGGCTGATGGAGTTATTCTGTTAGTTGATGCCTTTGAAGGCGCAATGCCTCAAACCCGTTTCGTGACACAGAAGGCACTTTCACTCGGACTAAAACCGGTGGTTATTGTGAATAAGGTGGATAAAGAAAATTGTCGGCCGGAAGAGGTATATGAATCAATTTTTGAATTATTTTTCAATCTAGAGGCTACTGAAGATCAGCTTGATTTCCCGGTTTTATATGGTTCATCAAAGCAGGGTTGGATGAGTGAAGACTGGAAAGTGCAGACTGAAGATATTACGCCTTTACTGGATACAATTTTACAGCACATTCCTCCTGCACCAAGTTTTGATGGAACTCTACAGATGCAAATTACATCATTGGATTATTCATCATTTGTAGGTCGTATTGCGATTGGGCGTGTTGCAAGAGGTCTGATCAAAGAAAATCAGCCTGTTTCTCTGGTTAAACGTGATGGAACTATACAAAAATCAAGAATAAAGGAACTTTATACTTTTGAGGGATTAGGAAAGGTGCGCGTTCAGGAAGTTTCATCAGGCGATATTTGTGCAGTTGTAGGTATTGAGGGTTTTGATATTGGTGATACAATTGCAGATTTCGAAAAGCCGGAGCAGCTGGAAGTAATTAAAATTGATGAGCCAACCATGAATATGTTGTTTACGATCAACAATTCACCAATGTTTGGAAAAGAAGGGAAATTTGTAACCTCACAGCGTTTGCGTGAGCGTCTTTATAAAGAGATGGAAAAAAATCTGGCACTGAAGGTTGTAGAAACTAATTCGCCGGATTCTTACCTGGTTTATGGCCGTGGAATTCTACACTTGTCGGTTCTCATCGAAACTATGCGTCGTGAAGGCTATGAACTCCAGGTTGGACAACCTCAGGTTATCATTAAGGAAATTGACGGACAGAAGTGTGAGCCGATTGAAACACTTATCGTGGATGTACCTGCAGAAGTTTCCGGTAAAGTGATTGAATTAGTAACCCAGCGGAAGGGTGAACTACTTATCATGGAGCCTAAAGGAGACCTTCAGCACCTTGAATTCGAAATTCCGGCACGTGGTATCATCGGACTCCGCAATAACGTTTTGACGGCCACTGCTGGTGAGGCAATTATGGCTCACCGATTTAAAGCTTATGAGCCATGGAAGGGTATTATCCCTGGTCGTCTTAATGGTGTTTTGGTTTCAATGGAGAAAGGTTCAACCACAGCATATTCAATTGATAAATTGCAGGATCGTGGTCGCTTTTTCATTGAGCCGGGTGTTGAAGTCTACGAAGGACAGATCATGGGTGAACATATTCGTGACAACGACCTGGTTGTAAATGTTGTTAAGGGTAAAGCCCTGACCAATATGCGTGCATCAGGTACAGATGATAATGCACGTATCGCTACTGCAGTTAAATTTTCACTGGAAGAAGCAATGGAATATATTCAGGCTGATGAGTACATTGAAATAACTCCGAAAAGTATGCGCCTACGCAAAATTTATCTTACTGAAAATGAGCGTAAAATCAATGCAAAGAAATTTGTGAATCAATAATAAAGTAAATTTTTTTAGAAAATAGAAGAATTGGCCCCGGATTTAATCCGGGGCTTTTCTATTATATTTGTTTTGATGAAGTTTCCAGTTGTACCCGGATTTGACCAGCAAGCTTTTAGTAAGTACCTAAAGAACACCGGCTGGTTGTTCCTTGCCAGAGTGGGGAGTTTAGGTATTAAAATTCTAGCGGGTATTGCTGTTGCCAATTATCTTGGAAAGACTGCGAATGGAATACTTAATTACCCGATTGTTTTTGTAACCTTTTTTCTGGCAGCCGCGGCACTCGGACTCGATGGATTCGTAACCCGTGAACTTATTTCACAGCCCGAAAAAAAGAATAAGCTTCTGGGTACTGCTTTTCGAATGCGGCTTTTGGCCGGGATCATTATTGTTCCACTTACCTGGTTAATTTATACTCTTTTTAGAGGAAGCAACGGCGATATACCTGTCAGTTATATTCTAATTGCTTCCTGTATCGGTATTACACAATCATTGTCTATAATCGATAGTTATTTTCAATCCCGGGTTCAGGGGAAATATGTAATGATGGTTCAGGTGACGGGAAATCTTTTGTCGGCAGGCATCAAACTTATATTGATTTTTGTTTCTGCTCCTTTAATTTGGTTTATCTGGACTTTACTCAGCGATGCTGCAATTTTGGCATTAGGGTATCTGATAGCTTACAGAGCGAAAGGAAACCATACTGAAGAGTGGGAGTATAAAGGGAGTCTTGCCAGATATCTGTTAAAACATTCATGGCCACTTGCATTTTCTGCCATTCTGGTAACTGTTTATATGAAAATAGGGCAACTTATGGTAGAAATTTTTCTTGGTGTTGGAGCCCTTGGAATTTATTCAACGGTGGTCAACTGGAGTGAAAGCTGGTATTTTATTCCTGTTGCAATCGTTACATCAGTATTTCCGGCTATTATGAATGCCCGCCGGGATGATCAACTGCGCTATCAGAAAAGACTGACCGATATGTATGATCTGATGGTATTAATTAGTATGAGTATTGCAGTATTCATGAGCTTTGCTTCCACTTTTATTTATCAATATTTTTATGCTGCAGAGTTTGCAGAAGGTGCAAAAATATTAACCATTCATATATGGGCCGGCGTTTTTGTTTTTCTGGGCAGTGCAAGTGGTCAATATTTGGTTGCCGAAGGATATACCCGGTTTTCACTTTATCGTACTGCAGCGGGAGCTTTGGTCAACATTGTATTGGGCTTTTTTTGGATTCCTTTATACGGACTTCAGGGAGCGGCCTTTGCTACTTTAATTGCTTACTTTTCTGCTACTTTTTTTATCCTTGTATTCCCTGAAACAAGAAAACAAGGAATAAACATGCTGAAATCTTTATTTTTAATCTCACTCTTTCAAAAAATCGCAAAACGTTGAAAAGGACAGAATCTTACACTAGTTTACTAAAACGCTCACGAATAAAAACCTTACTCTCATTTGGAGTGAAAGGTTATTTAACAGAAGTTGGCTGGTTCAAAGCTTTTGATACCAAATCGCCAATTAACCATAATTCAGAACCAATTCCATGGGTTACTTATTCGTTCATTGACTTTATTGCTGACCGTATTCAAAAGAGTCATACCATTTTTGAATTTGGGTCGGGTAATTCAACATTCTATTATGCTCAGCGTGCGAAGATGGTTGTTAGTGTAGAACATGATAAGGCATGGTACGATAAAATCTCTGAATCCAAACCCATGAATTCCGAGATGATATTCTGCGAACTGCAGAAAAATGGAGATTACAGCAAAATGCCCGAAAGTATGGGTCAAAAATTCGACATCATAATAGTTGATGGCCGCGATAGAGTGAACTGCTGTTTTCATTCTATTGGGGCACTTAGTGAATCGGGCGTAATAGTGCTTGATGATTCAGAACGTGAAACTTATGCTGACGCGGTCAGTTTCTTTAAGAAGGAGGGATTCCGTGAATTATCATTCAGTGGAATCTCACCCGGCCTATTTTATCGTAAGTCTACATCAATATTTTATAAAGACAATAATTGCCTGTTTATTTAGCATGAGTAATGAGATTTTAAGTGCTGATATAAAAAGCGCCTATGATGATTTTTATCTGGGACGTGATGAGCAATGGAGAATGCTGGGTGCTAAGTACAAGGCTTTAAACATTTTGGATGTTTGCAGGGGATATGAATTTAAAAAGGTTCTCGAAGTTGGGGCCGGTGATGGAAGTATTTTGCGACACCTGGATGCGATGAATATTTTTCCTGAAATTCATGCTTTGGAGATATCTCAAAGTGGTTTAGATCAGATCAATTCGAGAAAACTGCAAAGTTTAAAGTCGGTGAGTGTTTTTGATGGATATCATATCCCTTTCGCTGATAATGAATTTGATCTTGTAATTCTGGCCCATGTACTTGAGCATGTGGAGTTTGAACGGATGTTGTTACGTGAGATAAAAAGGGTATCCAAATATGTGGTCATTGAAGTCCCTTGCGATTATCGTTTTGGTGTAGATAAAAGAATGAAGCATTTTTTAAATTATGGGCATATTAATATGTATACGCCCAGCTCAGTGCGGTTCTTAGTTCAGTCGGAAGGTTTTGAAGTGCTCGCTGATAAGACTTCGTTAATTGAACCGGAAGTTACTAAATTCAATACCTTTGTCAATCAGGGGAAAGCTAAAAGTCTGTTGAATTCTCTTCGAATTGATGTTGAGTACTTTATCAAAAAATTGATTGTCTCGTTATTTGGTCGCAGGAGGAAGGAATCTTTTACCAATGCGTATACCCTATTTTTAAGGAAGAATGGTGATCTGGATATTTTCAGTCATTAATTCAAAATAAATTATTTTATGAAGACTGTCTTATTTTCGATTCCTTTTCTGCTTATTATATACCTGCAGCTATTCAGTGGAAACCCCCAGCAGAGATCATCAAACTCGAATTTTTATGCTGATTCACTATCGATTAGAAAGGCCTTTTCTGAGTCGCCAGTGCTAACTGCCAGGGAGTCTATAAAGAAAATGCAGATCCAGAAGGGATTTCAAGTTCATATTGTTGCTACAGAGCCGCTTTTAACTTCACCTGTTGCTATAAGTTTTGATGATAAAGGCAGGATTTGGGTCGTGGAAATGGAAAATTATATGCCTGATTCTTTAGGTATAGGAGAAGATTTGCCGGTTGGAAAGATTGTGATATTGACTGACAAAAACGGGGATGGGAGAATGGATGAAAGAAAGGTTTTTCTCGATTCTCTGGTGCTTCCCCGAGCTATTTGTTTCATTGAAAATGGAATTCTTGTCGCTGAATCTCCGAAACTTTGGTTTTACGAGATTAAAAATGATCAGCCTGTTAAAAAAACGCTTGTTGATGCTGCTTACGCTGAAGGTGGAAATGTGGAGCATCAGCCTAATGGCTTAATCAGGGCTTTGGATAATTGGATATATAGTGCTAAATCAACCAAAAGATATAGAAAGCTTGAAAATAAATGGTTAATTGAAACAACCCATTTTAGAGGACAATGGGGAATTTCACAGGATGATCAGGGCCGACTATTTTACAACAATAACTCAGAAAATCTTCAGGGTGATTATTTTAGTCCCGGTTTTGGAGCAACAAACCCGAATCAGTCCAGGCTTGCCGGATTTTCAGAAAGCATCATTAAAAATAATAAAGTTTATCCAATCAGACCTAATACCGGGGTAAACAGGGCCTACCTAAAGGGGATTATCGATGAGAATTTGAAGCTGGTTAATTTTACCGCTGCCTGTGGACCAGTAATTTTCAACAGTACTTTGTTTGGACCTGATTATTATGGAAATGCCTTTGTTGCAGAGCCATCTGCAAATCTTATCAAGCGAAATATTTTGAGTAACGAGGGCAACTTGGTCAGGGGTAATCAGGCTTATATCGGACACGAATTTCTGGCAAGTACTGATGAACGGTTCCGGCCTGTGAATCTAAATACCGGTCCGGATGGTGCCTTATATGTTGTTGATTTCTACCGTGGAATCATCCAGCATAAAACCTATCTAACTCCTTACCTTAAAAGCGAAATCAAAGCTAGAAACCTGACTCAACCGCTTAATCATGGTCGTATTTACAAAGTAATGCCAAAGGAAACGAAGTCTAAGGCGGTCAAAATTCCTCAGGATCCCACAAAACTGATTGCCTTGCTATCCGATTCAAATGGTTGGGTTCGTAATAAAGCGCAGCAAGTTTTGGTTGATGGGAAAGATAAAAGTCTGGCTTTCCCTTTGAGGCAGTTATTGAACTCCAGATCAAATAATTTAGCCAGGGTTCATGCGCTCTGGACTATGGAAGGTCTGGGAGTTCTTGGTAAGGATGATGTATTGCCCCTTTTGAAAAGTACTGATTGGACATTGCGTGTGCAGGCATTAACTGTTTTACCATCTGTTTTGACTAGAGCGAATTATAAAGATTTTCTTCCGGTTTTAATCTCATTGCTTGATGATGACGATACTCTTGCGGCGCCCTACCTCGCTTTTTTAAATCGATACATTGAGACCTTCGATACCGCAGCAGCAGATAAAATTTTATTAAATCTCTCTGGAAAGTATGCTACCGATAGATTTATTTCCGATGCGGTTATCAGTAATCTTCAAAACAAGGAATTTGCTTTTTATAGAAATTTCACCGGAATTAATCCGGACACGAGTCTTTTTCTAAGTAAACGATTGAAGAAAATTGCCGATGATATGGCGAAGAAAAAAGGTAATGCCCCCGATCCGGTAAAAGAGTTTCCAAAAGGTCTTGCCTTATACAAAAGTATTTGTCAAGCCTGCCATGGAGCTGATGGAAATGGAGTGAATGGACTTGCTCCACCACTTAATAACTCAGATTGGGTTACAGGAGACAAGAAAAGGCTTACTGCTGTTGTTCTCTATGGACTTGGCGGACCAATAACTGTCAGTAAAAAATTATACAAGTCTCCGGAGGTTAGTGGTGAGATGCCCGGAATTGCTTCTAATACCAATTTTTCTGATGAGGATGTTGCCCAGGTTTTAAGCTATATCCGGGGTTCTTGGGCTAATTCGGCTGATAAAGTTTCAAAGGAAGAAGTTGCAGCAATACGATTGAGATATAAAGGAAGGCAGATGGGGTTTGCGGAGAAGGATTTTTTTTAGTTGACAGTTGCCAGTCGGGGATATAATTTATATACTTTACTAGAATAGTTCCGTACTCAATACTCAATATTATCCTATGCAGAACTTTGCTCCTATAGCTTTATTCGTTTATAATCGTCCGGAGCATACCAGACGGACAATAAAGTTTTTGCAGCAAAATTTGCTTGCGGATGAATCCCGGCTTTATATTTTTTCTGATGCGGCTAAAGATTCTTCTCAACAACTTTTAGTGGACGAAGTTAGAGCAATTATCAGACTGGTTGATGGATTTAAATCTGTTGAGCTCATTGAACGGAAAACTAATTTCGGTCTTGCTGAGTCTATTATTGACGGTGTGAGTACCTTGGTTTCTGAGTATGGCAAAGTCATAGCTTTTGAAGATGATTTGATAAGTTCGGCATACACCCTGCAATATTTCAATGATGCTCTCCATCAATATCAAAATGAAGAAAAGGTGATGCATATCGGTGCTTACATGTATCCTCTGAAAGGTGAAAACCTACCAGAAACCTTTTTCTACAGGGCTGCAACAAGCTGGGGCTGGGCAACATGGGAAAGGGCCTGGAGAGATTTCGAGCCTGATGTTAATAAGATAATCGCCCGGTTCGACAGAAAAAAGAAAAATGAATTCTCCATTGAGGGTACCATGAACTTCTGGAAACAGATTATTGAATTTAAACGAGGCAGGAACAATTCATGGGCGATACGCTGGTATGCTTCCATATTTCTCAAAGGTGGTTTAACATTGAATCCTTCAAAATCCCTGATCAATAATATTGGGCATGACGGTTCAGGAATTCATTCTGGCTTGAATGATATTTATCATGTGATCATCAATCCACTTCCAGTAACATCCTTTCCTGAAAAAATTGAGGAGAATAAAGAAGCTTATCTGGCAATTAAGGATTTTCTGAAAACCCGCAAGGGGAGTTTATGGCAGAGAATACTGAGGCTTACAAAACAGAAAATAAAAGGTATCTGATCTTTTTTATGAAACAATCCACTATCTAGAAACAAAGAAATATTAATGTAATTTAGTCCGCTCTTAGCCGCGGAGGCAAGGTACTTTTTGCTTGATCAAAAAGTACCCAAAAAATCAAGAAAAAACGAAGCTTCCCCCCACAGGCAAAACACCCGACCCGCCGTTTTTTCAGCCCACCGCGCAAAATCCTAGTTCATTTGAAATTGTGTAGTAAAATCAAAATCTAGTGCGTTTTCTAAAAACATTCATTACTAAACAAAAATTCCGATGGAGTAGGAATGTACTTTGGCCCAAGTAATATCTCCCCGTTAACCTTCTTTTCCGCCTTGGCTGGTGCGGTAGAGCGAAGCCAAGCCTTAATACTGACTTTCGAAGCAGCAGACGCAGCGGCGGGGTTTTGGTCCTTTTTTCCTGGAGAAAAAGGACTAGGCCCCCGCGGCCATGAGCGGGATAAATTAAGTTTTTTCAGATAAAACAATCATTTCCGGGCCTCCAGAACGATGTAGGGTGATAAGAATTTTGATTCAATTGGCAATAGCTTAGTAAAGACCTTTCCAATGAACCAAATGGTCTTGATAAAGGCTTTGGTCGTTCCTGATTTTTGATCTTTATTCTCAAGCCAAACACTGTATCGGCCAAAGTAGGATGATTTTATAGATTTCATACCGACTTCTTCCAATATCGCTGCAAGATATTTGGTATCCATGCATTCAATATAATGTTTCAGGTAGTTATCCCTGTCGAAAGTTTTTTGAACCCAGCCATTTACACTTCTGAAATTGGGAAGGGTAATAAATAAGGTTCCCCCGGGCTTTAAAAACTCAAGGTGTCGTTCAATGATATCTTTGGTATCCTTAAAATGTTCAATCAAACCGCAGGAAAGCACCAGATCGTATTTCTGTTCAGGATGATAATGAAAAACATCATTCTCAATCACCGGGATCTCACTTTCATCCAGACCATTTTTGTTTAGTACTTTTTTTAAAATATCAGGATGAATAAAATAATCGAAAAGAGTAGTACTTACTCCCAGGTATTTATACAGGAATATGGAATAATATCCGGGAAATCCGCCCAGTTCAATAGCTGTCTGAACTTTATTTGTTTTGACTATTTCTTCCAGTTGCTGATGAAATAGGTAATTCTTTTCGATCAGAATGACCAGATCGGGTTTGGATTCCCAATAGTTAGTCCAGAATTGCCTGTCGGTTAATTGATTTGCCATACATCAGCAAAGAAAACAAAATTTTAGATACGCTGGTTAAAATTGCTGGCAAAGCAATTTGTTTTATGAAAATCTTTCTGTTAGTGATATGAATTGTATTTTTGGTGTAGTGAGAATTATCCATCTGAATTCATATGCTGGAAACGGCGGTGCCGGACGTGCTTGTTTGCGCCTGAATAAAGCCTTGAAAGCAGAGGGGTTGGACTCTGTGCTGGCGATTAATTTTCTGTTCAAGGATAATCCCGAAGCAGTCAATCTATCCAAAGGTTTTTTCAATAGATGGATTACAGTCTTTGGAATCCTCGTCGAGCGATATTATTCTAAGTTCTTTACCAAGCCACTGCCGATACCTTTTTCATTTCCGCTATGGGGTAGAGATGTCTCAAAGCTTGAA
The DNA here is from genome assembly GCA_945865415.1 of Sphingobacterium thalpophilum. GTDB lineage: Bacteria > Bacteroidota > Bacteroidia > Sphingobacteriales > Sphingobacteriaceae > Daejeonella > Daejeonella thalpophilum_A. The sequence continues at coordinate 18,216 of CAMBFY010000001.1, read as the reverse complement.
TTACTTGGTTCAGCTGATATCATTCATCTGCACTGGATCAATCATGCCTTCTTAAGGCCTGCAGATCTCGCAAAATTGTCAGCTTTGAAAAAACCTATCGTATGGACTTTCCATGACAGCAATGCCTTTACCGGCGGATGCCATGTGCGATATGAATGTGATCATTTTCTGAAGGAGTGTGGTCATTGTCCGGTACTGAAGAATTCTGGTTCTGACGACGAGTCTCATAAAATCTGGATTCAAAAGAAAAACGCCTATTCAGGACTGAATTTTACCGTAATTGCGCCTGGAAGATGGATGGCTGATTCAGTTCGGATGAGCAGTTTGTTTAGATCGGCTAAAGTTGTGAATATTCCGAACACGCTGGATACGGATATTTTCAGGCCAGCTGATAAAGGTTCGGCCAGACATGTATTGGGCTTTGAAACTGGAAAATTCATTATGATGAGCGGTTTTATGCCATCCCGTTTGGACATGCATAAAGGGACTAGCTATTTAGTAGATGCAATAGAAATTTATGTTGCTAACTATGATCTTGACCCTGATCAGATGGAATTGATCATTTTTGGTAACAGAGACGAGAAGAACATCCCTGATTTCCCAATCAAAACTACCTTTCTAGGTACGATTTCTGATGATGAAAAACTGGCTTTATGTTACAGTGTAGCTGATGTTTTTTTAGCTCCCTCACTTGAAGATAATCTCCCAAACACTGTGATGGAGAGTTTGGCATGTGGTACCCCGGTAGTTGCATTCAGAACTGGTGGTATCCCGGATATGGTTCAGCATCAGCAAAATGGTTATCTGGCTGAATACCGTTCTTCTGCAGATCTTGCTCGAGGAATTGCATGGGTTTATTCAGCAAATCGCCAGGTATTGAGAGCAAACTCCCGCAAAACAATTGAAGATCATTTTTCTGAACATATCATTGCACGCAGACATATCGAATTATACGAATCATTGCTTAAAAATCATGTTCCAGCCTAAATTAACGGTAATTACCATTGTGTATAATAATGTACGGGGTATTGAACGCACGGTTCTATCGGTATTGAACCAAACTTACCCAAACATTGAATATCTTGTAATTGATGGTGCTTCTGTAGATGGAACACTGGAGATCCTGAAAAAATATAAAGAAGGAATATCTAAGCTAATTTCTGAAACGGACAAAGGTATTTATGATGCTATGAACAAAGGACTGGCACTGGCCAGCGGTGATTATATTTTGTTCATGAATTCAGGCGATGAAATCTTTGATTTTGATACTGTTGAAAAGGTATTTGCCTCTGCTCCTGATGCGGACATCTATTATGGGGAGACTGAGATGTATAATGAAGATTGGAAAAGTCTGGGACAAAGGAGGCATAAAGCACCTGAAAATTTTATCTGGAAAGACTTTAAGTATGGGATGAGTATTAGTCATCAGGCTATTTATATCCGTAAATCCTTGGTTGAGCCTTATGATACTCAATATAAATTGAGTTCAGATATTGATTGGATCATTAAGGCAGCTAAAAAGGCTGCAAAGATTGTTAATTCAAGGATTTATGTTGCAAAGTATCTGGTTGGTGGAATGTCAAAAAAGAAGCATCGTGAGAGTTTAATTGAGCGGTTCCATATTTTTTCGAAATATTATGGTCTAATCCCCAATGTTTTTAACCATGCTGTTATAGCAAGCAGGTTAGCGTTTTATTACCTGAAACATAGAAGGACGAATGACTAGAGGAGTTGTAGGTTGTAAGTAATAAGTTGTAAGTTTTACGTCCCGTCATTTCGAACACATCAATAGTATCTTCTTCTTAAGCTTGTAATTTGCCTTGTGGAGAAATCTGTTGATGCTATGGTTACTTTTGATCATCAGATTTCTCTTCGCATTTACTTATCTATTAAAAGACAACAATTGAGTTCGCTCATCAAAATGACTGGATTAAGCTTTTGCTGGCTCTGGATTTTTACTTTTCATTTCGGTGTAGATCGCATAAGCCAAACCCAGAATAAGCAGGATAGAAGCAATCAGCGATATCATTTCACCAGTGTAATAGGAAGTAGGTTCGAATTTGAATTCGAGTTTGTGATTTCCACCGGGCAGTTGGGCGGCTCTTAAAAGGTAATCAGCTCTGAAATAAGGAATTTTTTCCCCGTCTAAATACGCATTCCATCCTTTTTCATACCAGATCTCTGAAAATACGGCAAGCACATCTCTTCCTGAGGAGTATTCATAGGTCATATGATCGGGATGATAATTTGTAAGTCTGATGAAAGCATTTCCATCATATCCAACCTTTTTTATATCAATTAACGGCTTAAACTCTTCATGTACAACCATTACCTTTTTTGGATCGAAGCTGCTGATTGCCAACATTTCCTCGTCAGCACTTTTTACATATTCCACATCCTGAACAAACCAGGCATTTCCTGCAGCAGTGGAACGGTTTACCATGGTTTCTTTCTCGCCATTTTGATCTGAGGTGATCAAATATTTTGTATTCAGCATATCCAGAACGTCCTCATTGATTGCTCCATTGAATTGTTTATCCAACACTTCCTGATATCTTTTCAATTTTGCTGCATGATAACCTCCAATGCTTTTATGGAAGTAGGAAGGGATTGAATTTGAAAATGGATTTCCAGAGGCAAGATCAAGGACACGATAAATTGATCCATCTCTTTGAATAATTTGATCTACATCCCTTGTTTTAAATTGTTGAGCAAGAATATTTTTCTCAACAAATTTTTCATTATTCAGATATCGTCTGTCTATATTCCACATATCTGTCAAAATCACTCCAGCTAAAATTATAAATGTTACCTGAGGATTCATTTTCTTTCTGATCAATGCCCATATTAATCCGGCTCCAATCAGAACAAAGAAAAGAGATCTTAAAGCATCCATTCTGGCCAGACTTATTCTGTCATCTACCAATGCTTTAGCTATAGAATCAGCAAATGCCCGGTCTCCATTAGTTACCTGAGTTAATTGTTCTATAAACGCATTATGGTTCTGTGTTTTAAAGTCCAGTAAGACAGTTGGAACTGCAATTAGGATTATTAAAAGACCTCCGGTGATATATAAACTATTCAAAAGGCTTTTGTTCAGTTTTTTAGGATCCTCGGTATGGAATGCAACTTCTTTTACAGCAAGAATGGCCAATACAGGAATTAGAAACGCAGTAATAACCAGGATAGACTCTACGGCTCTAAATTTATTGTAGAGCGGAAAATAGTCAAAGAAAAGATCTGAAAGGAAAGGTAAATGCCTTCCAAAAGAGAGCAGAAGACACAAAAGACTTGCACTCAGAATCCACCATTTTATTCTGTTTTTTACAATGAATAAACCAAGAACAAACAGGAAGCAGATACTTGCTCCAAAATACCATGGTCCTGAGGTGAATTGTTTATCGCCCCAGTAGGTACTTAGCCCAATCTGTGATAATTGCTGCATTGCTGGCATTAGCTGCTCTGCAGGAATACCTTTGGTAGAAAGGGCTTTTGCAACTTCTGAATTCTCATCCAGATTACCTGAACCGGATGCACCTCCATAGGCATTTGGTACCAGAAATGTTAAACTTTCACCAAGTCCCTGACTCCATTGATATGCATATTCACGATCAAGGCCATTATTAGGCTCCGACTTTTCAGTTTTTAAATTTGATTTTCCCCGGATAGTTTCGGCGCCGTATTCATATGTTGTCCACAGCATCCCTGCATTCACTGCAATTGCAAGCAGAGCTGCTGCAGCCAGGTATCCAAAAGATTTCAGAAAATCCTGAGTGGTTTTAGTTTTAACCGCATGATATAGTTCTATTCCAACATAAATAAGCAAGGCAATAAACAGATAATAGGTCATCTGAATATGGTTGGTTCTGATCTCAATAGCAAGAAATAAAGCTGTTAAGACAGCCCCAAGAAGGTATTGCCTGCGAAAAGTCATTATAATTCCCGCAAGAATAGGAGGAAAAAATGCGATAGCCATTGCCTTATTGCTATGACCGGCATCAATAATCTGGAAATTATAGGAGGAGAATGCAAATGCAATAGCGCCTGCAGCTGCAAGCCATGGGTTCATTCTTAAAACGCAGAATAACAAATATGCTCCTAAAAGATAAAGAAGAACGGTATCAATTGGATTTGGGAATACTGTTTTAAAAAAAGAGATGACATAGGTGGTAACATTGTTTGGATATTGAACCCATATTTGAAATGCAGGCATACCGCCAAACATGGAATTGGTCCATAATGGTCCTTTACCATCCTTTGCCCTAACATCCATAATTTCTTTTTGCATCCCCTGAGCCATAAGAACATCGCTCTGATAGAGGGCTTTACCTTGCAATGCCGGACTGAAATAGACAAAACATAAGGAGATAAATATTCCTATAATTGCCAGATGCACTCCATTGCTTTTAAACCAGTTATTCATTCTGCATAAATTAGTTGAATGCCAAAAATAGAAAAAAGCTTAAACCTGCAAGGCCTGTTATTGAGCTTTATGAAAATAAATCTCAATAATCGGTAAATCCGGGCAAAATTTACAGCAGAAAAAGCATGTAAACTAAACAGGAAATAGAAAATTGATCGGATTAAAATGGAACTATGGGTTTTTTACTTCCTCATATTCCACAAAATCACCAGCCTGATCACCACGATTTTTTTCTTTCGGCGGCATATAATCTACACGGATACGGCCATCAGGATGTTGGTTATGCTGTTGCTGATAACGTTGATTAGCCTGATTTTGTGCTTTTGTTATAATTTTTTGAAATGCGATCGGCAAAAGCACGCGGGCTATCATTTTGATTAGCCAGAGAATACAAATGGTTATGAATAAAAACTTTAAAATCCCCATAATAACAAAATATAATACTCAAATATAGACGTTAATTTTTTTTAAATGTTTCAATAAGGAGTAAATGTTACAATGGAGTTACTGATTTAAGTACTTAATAAATAGTATTGAGTATAGAGACAAGATTGCACAGATACGAGATAAACAGACTAAAAGTATTAGAAAATCAATTAAATATTTCTATTACTCTGCCCACTTGACCGTCCTCAAGTCTCACTTTGATTCCTCTGGAATGAAAAGCTGAACTGGTGAGTAGTGCCTGAACAATTCCGCTGGTACGCATTCCGCTGCGTTGGTCTTTTTTAAGGATAATATCAACCTGCAGTCCGGGATAAATGTCTTTTCTGTTTTTGCCTTCCATAATTAGATGATAGTTGACAATTAATAGTTGACAATTGACAATTTGTTTAGGTAGTACACTGTCCGTTAATTCTCTTCTCTCAATTAGTTCTTATTGGTTACCTCTCATCAGTAAAGTAGTACTAAAAATCAATTGAAGTAATATTTTCATTCTTAATTGTCAACTGTCCATTATTTAAACCTCTCCTTCATTAATTTCTCCAATGCAAACATCTCGTCCCTTAATTTGGCTGCCAAAAGGAAATCCATTTCTTTCGCTGCCAGGGCCATATCTTTTTTCGTTTTATCTATGGATTTTTGTAATTCAGGTTTGGTCATGTATTGAACGATTGGATCAGCCGCCAGATTATCGGTCATTTCCTTTTCGATATAAGCTTTCTGGACGCCCCCTTTAAAATCCATAACCGAAGTCTGCTCAATGATGGCTTCACGTGATTTTCCGACTGTCCTTGGCGTGATACCATGTTTGGTATTGTATGCAACCTGTTTCTCTCTTCTTCGATTAGTTTCTTCAATGGTGACACGCATACTGTTTGTGATTTTATCGGCATACATGATCACCCTTCCACGGTCATTTCGGGCCGCGCGTCCAATTGTTTGTATCAAAGATCGTTCAGAGCGAAGGAAGCCTTCTTTATCAGCATCCAGAATGGCTACTAATGATACTTCAGGAAGATCAAGGCCCTCACGAAGTAGGTTTATCCCAATCAGAACATCAATTACACCCAGTCTAAGGTCACGTAGAATTTCAACTCTTTCCATGGTTTTTACCTCCGAGTGAATATATCTTACCTTAATTCCAAGACGGTTCATGTATTTTGTCAGCTCCTCGGACATCCGTTTGGTCAGGGTAGTAACAAGTATTCTATCACCAAGTTTGACTGTTTTGTCGATCTCATCAAGCAGGTCGTCAACCTGATTTACCACAGGCCGAATCTCAATTTCCGGATCCAATAGTCCCGTAGGCCGGATCACCTGCTCAATAAATACCCCTTCAGTTTGCTCCAGTTCGTAATCACCCGGAGTGGCACTTACATAAATGGTCTGTGGGGCAAGTTTTTCAAATTCATTAAAGTTTAGGGGACGGTTGTCCAGTGCTGCCGGCAAACGGAAACCATAATCTACCAGAGAGATTTTTCTGGAGCGGTCGCCCCCGTACATTGCCCGGATTTGTGGAACGGTTACATGACTTTCGTCTATTACCATCAGATAATCATCCGGGAAATAATCCAGCAGGCAAAACGGTCGCATACCCGGAGTTCTTCCATCAAAAAAGCGGGAGTAATTTTCAATTCCGCTACAATAACCTAATTCACGAATCATTTCCAGGTCATAATTGACCCGTTCTTCCAGTCTTTTAGCTTCCAGGAATCGTTTCTCGTCCAAAAACTGCTGTTTTCGACTTTCCAGTTCTTCCTGAATAGCCCAGATAGATTGGGTTAGCCGGTCTTTTGGGGTGACAAATAAATTAGCAGGAAAAACAGCCAGATGATCCATTTTCTCCAATGTTTTTCCTGATGCCGGATCAATTGTGCTTAGTTCTTCAATATCGTCTCCATAAAAAGATACCCGGTAGGCAAAGTCCATGTAGGCGGGGTAGATATCTACAGTGTCACCCTTCACCCTGAATGTCCCGCGACGAAAATCAACTGTTGTTCTGGAATAAAGAATTTCAACCAGACGATGCAGAAAAGCATTCCGACTGATTTTGGTACCCACTGCAAAGCGGAATATAGAATTTGAAAAATCCTCGGGATTCCCCATACCATAAATACAGGAAATGGATGAAACTACGATAATATCCCGTCTGCCAGACATCAGGGAGGAGGTAGTCCGTAGCCTTAGTTTTTCAATCTCCTCATTAATCTGAAGATCTTTCTCGATATAAGTATTGGATGAAGCTATATAGGCTTCCGGCTGATAATAATCATAATAGGATACAAAGTAATTCACCGCATTCTCCGGAAAGAATTGTTTGAATTCACCGTAAAGCTGTGCTGCAAGGGTTTTATTGTGGCTAAGTACCAGCATAGGCTTTTGCGTTTGCTGCACCAAGTTGGCGATCGTAAATGTTTTACCTGAACCAGTCACCCCCAGCAAGGTCTGATAATGCTCCCCGGCATTTACGCCCTCAACTAATTGCCTTATCGCTTCCGGCTGGTCGCCGCTGGGTTGATATTCTGAGGTGAGATTGAATTCCATAGGGTGGGGTAAAGATAATAAAGAAGTGGTTTAATTAGAGAATGAGCAAATGAGTAAACTAGCAAATGGAGTGCCATTTAGCAATGAGCTCATTTGTCCATTTGGCGATTGGTAATTGCTGCTCTGTTCGATGCTGTAGAGAATTGTTGGCTAAATACAAAATCAAAGAGTTGCATATTGTGGGAGTTATTGCCTGTAAGATTGGTATTGAGCACATCAAGGCAAATCTTGCCAAAGCTAAACTTTGGATCGGCTCTGTGGATAAAGAACTGACCACAAAATCCTATATAGTTCCCGGACTAGGCGATGCAGGTGATTTATATTTCGGTATTAAAGAATAAATGCTGTTTATGATTTTAGGATTGACGGTCTGATTTCGTATATTATACGTTAATTTGCATTATAATTTTAGAAATTAGTTTTGATGCCATATAAACATCTTTTTTTCGATCTTGATCATACAATATGGGACTTTGATAAAAACGCAGAAGAGACGCTGAGTGAACTTTATCATACCTATAAACTCAGGGATCTTGGCTTGCTTTCTCCTGATCATTTTATTGAGGTTTATACTCAAAATAATCATCAGCTCTGGGCAGATTACCATGTCGGTAAAATCACAAAGCAAAAACTCAGGGAAACAAGATTCTCGAAAACATTCCTTGACCTCGGTCTTTCACCTGAGCTAATACCTAGTCGGTTTGAAGATGATTATGTTAATATTTGTCCGTCAAAAACCAACTTATTCCCCAAAGCCCATGAAACCCTTTCTTACCTCAAAGAAAAGTATTCATTGCATCTCATATCAAATGGATTCAAGGAATCCACAGAACAAAAGGTAAACAATAACGGTCTTGATGTTTATTTCGAAAATGTTGTCATTTCAGAAGTGGTGGGTTTTAATAAACCAGATAAAGCTATCTTTAGTCATGCATTAACTTTAGCTAATGCCGATATTGCAGAAAGTATCATGATTGGTGATAGCCTTGAAGCCGATATTCGTGGGGCGCAGGATTATGGCATGAAGGCTATTTATTTTAATCCGGAAAGAAAGCTAAAACCTGAAGATGTACAACACGAGATAAACTGTTTAAGTGAACTTATGATTCTTTTATGAGTATTGAAGCAAATTACAAATCCTTATTGAGAGCAGTATCGCAATATGAAAATCTTTTGTCAGAGGTGTCGGAAGAAGACTTTATTCAAAGACCTGATGACGGCGGATGGTCCTATTCAGAAACATATTCTCATATTTTCCAGTCCAACCTGCTTTCACTCCTTGCGATTGAGAAATGCATTGCAGGCATAGGGTCTACAAACCGCAAGCAGATACACTGGCTTGCATGGCTTATTCTATTTTTTGGAAGATTCCCCCCTGTAAAGTTAAAAGCACCTGAAAAAATTGCCGCAATGACGACAAAAATTAGCAAGGAGGATGCTTTTATTCTTATTAATAAATTTAAAACCCGTCTGGGGGAGATTAAAGCCAATGTAAGCAATGCAAATTCTTATCAAAAGACTAAACATCCCCGGCTAGGGCTGCTGAATGCTACGGAATGGTTAAGATTTATTGAAGTGCATACCGTACATCATACAAGGCAACTGAAGAGGATAAGGAGGAAGTTGACAGTTGACAGTTGAAAATTCGAGATACAAAAAAGTATATTTTACCCAAATTGTCCAGTACTTATTACTCAATACTCATTATTCAATACTACAATGATTAAGCAGTTCAGGAGCATTTATGCGTTAAATATCATTCTTCTGATTGGTATCGCTACCTTATTAAGAGTTGGTGTATTAATCCAGTTGCCTGAACAAATCAGCTTTGAGTTTATGGAGCCTTTTGCAAGGTTATTAATAAATGTACCGCTTGAAAATGCATTCAGTCCGCTTGCAAATGTTCTGATTGCACAAATCATTTTGATCATACAGGCATTAATTTTCAACTGGATCATAAATCAACACAGTTTACTCGGGAAACCTACTTTTTTACCCGCATTGATGTACGTAACGGCAGGTAGTTTACTTAGTCCATTCCTGCTTTTAAGTCCTGTTCTGGTTTGTAATTTTTTGCTGCTCTGGATGATTGACAATTTCTTAAGTATTTACAAAAGAAATGATGTCAAGTCGCTAACATATGATTTGGGAATGATGGTAGCTATCGGCACACTTATTTATTTCCCGTTTATATCTATGCTTCTTCTTGTATGGATAAGTCTTATGATTTTCAGGCCGTTCAACTGGAGAGAGTGGTTTGCGGTGATTTCAGGGTTTATTACCATCTTCTTTTTTCTGGCGGTTTTTTATTATTGGAATGATTCGCTGGACAAATTCTATAGGATCTGGTTACCACTTACCACTAAATTTCCTACAAATCTTCGGATCAATCTCTATGATTCTTTGGTGTTGATACCTTTGATATTTATTCTAGTATTAGGTTTTTTTCAATTGCAACAAAATTTCTTCAGAAGTGTCGTTCAGCTTAGAAAATTTTTTCAATTTTTGTTTTTCATGTTCTTTATCGGACTTCTATCTTTTTATTTAAAAGAGAATCATGTTCTTTATCATTTTTTATTCTGTGTGCCTCCCGCTGCAGCTTTGATGGCCTATTATTTTCTCCACTCCGGCATAAGATTGTTTTACGAGAGCCTTTATCTGGTTCTCACTGCTTGTATTATTTATTTTCAGTTATTCTGACCTTGTGATGATTTAACCTTTTTTAACAGAATTAAGTCCCCTGTATTTCAAAAATTCAATAGCTTTGTTCAATACAAAATGGACTTTTAATTATCTCAAATCTTGATAAAAACCATTTTGTCTATTCAGTTGTAAGTGATCAGCATTGCGCTGGTAAAATGGAGTTGACAATAGAATTTTAATGGCAAACCTGGTTATTGATATAGGCAATTCACGTGCAAAGTTTGCTATTTTTCATCAAGGGAAACTAAGGGAAACAGGCAAGATTGTAAAGTTTGACCTAGATCAATTAAACCTAATACTTGATAATCATAAAATTACTAACAGTATAATTTCATCTGTTAATGATGAAATTTCAATTCTGGAAAATTTATTAAAAATCAGAACTAAATATATTCGATTCTCAGCAGATGTTAAAGCTGGAGTAATAAATAGATACAAAAGTCCTTTAACCCTTGGATTAGATAGGCTTGCAGGAGTTATTGGAGCAAAAGCACTTTTCCCCGGGCATAATTGCCTTGTTATTGATGCAGGTACCTGTATTACCTATGATGCGGTTGATTTAGCGGGTGTTTATGAAGGTGGAAGTATTTCTCCGGGATTGATAATGAGGTTGAAGGCTATGCATAAATTTACCGGCCGATTGCCGGAAATTGAACTATCAGACTATTCAGACTGGAGAGGATATGATACGTCAACTGCAATGTTATCGGGTGTTCTCAATGGCAGCACAGAAGAAGTAAGGGGGATGATTGAGATTTACAGATCAAAATATCCCGAATTAAGGGTCATATTATGTGGTGGTGATGCGATTTTTTTTGATACTAGGCTTAAAAATAGCATCTTTGCCCACACTTTAAAAACCGAGCCTGATTTGGTATTATATGGTTTAAATAAAGTTATCGACAACAATGATTAAAGTACTAAAAAATATATTTTTCTTCTATCTTCTTTTTATAAGTATATCTGCTACCGCTCAGATTACTTCTTCCTCTCCTTATTCTCAATTTGGACTTGGAGATTTGAACGGTTCATTATTGCCTCAAAATCGGGCTATGGGTGGTTTAAGTATGGGTATTCGTAAGCCCGGACTTTATGATAATGTTAATTTGGCGAACCCGGCATCTTATTCAACATTTGAACTGACAGCTTTTGATGTTGGGGCCTCAATGGATATTAGGCAGCTAAGCAAAGGAGGAGTTTCCGGTAAAACACAGCTAAACTCAACGCTTAGTCATATTACTTTTGGTGTTCCTGTAAGCAGATCTTCTGGGATAAGTTTCGGACTCGTTCCATATAGCGATTTAGGATATCAGTTCATGAATTCAGGCCTGGTTGATACCAATAAGGTAAATTATATTTATGGTGGTGAGGGAGGTATGTCAAAGGCGTATTTAGGATATGGCTTTAGAATCAATAAAAATTTAAGTTTAGGCTTTAACTTTGCTTATCTATTTGGCAACCTTAAACAAACCAGAGCCTTCGAATTGGTAAATGAATCTTCAGTAGCTTTTAATTCACGCACGCAGTATAATAATTCAGTTGGTGGGGTTAGTTATGATTATGCCTTACAATATTCCGCTGAAATTAATAGCAAAACAAAATTGATTCTGGGTTATACAGGAAATTCAGGTAACAATCTGACATCCAGAAATAATATTGTAACTACCAGGTACAGGAAAGATGTAACAGGAGACGAACTTGCGGCAGCAGATAGTACCCTTTTTGCCGAAGGAGCTAAATCTAAAATTACAATGCCACTGACTCATACTGCCGGCTTTGCATTTGAAAAAACCAATGCCTGGCTTTTTGGGGCTGATTTCACTTACAGCAGGTGGTCAGACTATAGAGAAGGAGTATCAAATCCAGGCCTGAATGACAGCTATGGGGTTATCGTTGGGGGGCAGTTTACACCAGATGCGAATTCTGTAAACGGTTATTTTAAACTTATGGATTATCGCTTAGGTATTAAATATGACAAAACCTTTGTAAAGATTGGTAATAACGATATCAACCAATATGCTCTAAATTTTGGCTTTGGTTTCCCATTGCCTCGTAACCGTTCAAGTTTCTATAAAATAAATCTGGCTGCAGAGATAGGCCAGCGTGGTACTGAAATGAACAACCTTGTTCGCGACCGCTATGTAAATATCCATCTTGGTTTTACACTTAATGACAAGTGGTTTCAGAAAAACTATATTGATTAATCGATGAAATTCCGGCGCTGCCTATTCGGTGCTGTTTTTTACGTAGGAATTGTTCTGCTGTTTTCCTGTGAGAATGATTTGCGTAAGGTTGAGCAAATATCAGCCAAGAAAATGTTGGTGCCAGTTGATAAATCTACAGGCGTAGAGATTATTTACAGTGATTCTGCCATTGTAAAGGCAAAACTTATTACTCCCGAATTGCTTAACTTCAAAACAGAGAAACCTTACATCGAGATGAATAAAGGCGTAACTGTGATTTTTTTTGATCAGTACCAACAAGAATCAAGTAGGGTAATAGCGGATTATGCAATTCGGCGTGAACGGGAAAGTATTGTTGAGCTTAAGCGAAATGTTGTTGTTACAAATATCAAAGGAGAGACATTCAAATCCGATGAATTGACTTGGGATGAAACTAAAAGGCGGTTCTATTCTACTAAGCTTGTCAGTATTACTTCAAAACAAAACATTCTTTATGGCACTAGTTTTTGGGCAAATGAAGATTTTTCATATTATGAAATCGTACAATCTACCGGGGATCTGAGATTGACCGGGGAGCAGGCTTTTTAATTAGTTGATGATTGATGATTGACAGTGGACAATTAGCGTTCCGTCTACTAGTAAATAAATATTATATGAAGCAGTAATTTACTGATAACAGGTAACAGACAACAGGTAACTATTTATTTAAAAGCAATGAAAGGAATTATACTCGCGGGCGGATCAGGAACAAGATTACACCCACTTACACTAGCGGTTAGCAAACAATTGATGCCTGTGTATGATAAGCCCATGATTTATTATCCGCTTTCTACCCTGATGCAGGCAGGAATCCGCGAGATTCTGATTATTTCTACTCCGCATGATCTGCCAAACTTTGAGAAGCTTCTGGGAGATGGAAGCCGGATTGGCTGCAAATTTTCTTATGCAGAACAGAAAATACCAAACGGACTTGCACAGGCTTTTGTTATCGGTGAAAAATTCATTGGGGGTGATGATGTTGCACTCATACTTGGAGATAACATTTTTCACGGGGATTCTATTAGTAATCTTTTACCAACTATTCAAGATCCTGAGGGAGGAATTGTATTTGCTTATCAGGTATCTGATCCTGAGCGATATGGAGTAGTTGAGTTCAATCAGGATTTTAAGGCGCTTTCAATTGAAGAAAAACCAATTAAGCCTAAATCTAATTATGCGGTACCAGGATTGTACTTTTATAATAATTCAGTTGTCGAGATTGCAAAAAGTATCAAGCCATCACCAAGGGGTGAATACGAGATTACAGATGTAAACCGTGAGTATTTACAACAAGGGAAACTGAAAGTTGGAGTATTAAGTCGCGGTACCGCATGGCTGGATACTGGTACCTTTAATTCGCTGATGCAGGCCGGTCAGTTTGTACAGGTGATTGAAGAACGGCAGGGATTAAAAATAGGTTGTATTGAGGAGATCGCATTTCAAATGAAGTTTATTGATTCCCAACAATTAAGGAAAGTTGCAGAACCTTTGATTAAGAGTGGGTATGGGGAGTATTTGCTGGGGTTGTTAAAGAATTAGCAAATTAGCAAATGGGATGACTACTCCATTTGAAGCTATCGTTCTCTTGTCTTTATTCCTTGTTCTTTGATCCATTTGATTTGTCAATTAGGTGATTTGTCTATTTGTTGATCGGGAAGAAATTAGAGAATTTGAAAATGAGCAAATTAGCAATTCGATAGTATTCGGGTCACATCTTCCTATATTGAGCATTTTGTAACGCTTGTCATTCAGAGGAGCCAGAGGATTTTCTCAACCCGATAGCTATCGGGTTACTTTTTGTGTGAGGCGACGAAGAATCTCATCATGATGAGTATGAAATTTTGCTGAAGCAGGATTTATCTCCCCGTTGCTAGTGCGCGCGTTCAGACCTCAGGCCTCAGACCTCCGATGGCCGAATTAAGCATAAATCCCACCCACTTCTTGCACTCTATTTAAAAAATCTCTTATCTTGTTTTAAAATTGACATACATCACACACCTGTGGGTAAATTTTAAAAACAAATCATATTCAAATGAAAAACAATCGCAGAGATTTTCTAAAGGTAGCAGGCATAGCCGGAGTTGGTGTGGTAAGCAGCAGCATGCTGACTAGTCTTGCATCCTGTAATGATTCTAAACGTGCTACAGATGTTCCTGTTGTTGATGAACCTATAGATCCGACAAAACAAAGTATCATCGGTCTTTATGGCCCCTGGGCGAATTCCCTGAATGATAACAAAATACCTACTCATTCTCTGAGGAATCCAAAATGGCAAAATATTGATCAATGGAGGGCGTCTGCAAATGAGCGTATACTTGATCGTTTGGGTATTCCAGAAATCGGAGGACTACCGGTAGTAACTGTTAAAAAGCAATACAAATACGATGGTTTACATATCGAAGAGCTTAGCTGGCAACTACCTTACGGGCGTTCTACTGAGGCTATTTTGTTAAAGCCAGCAGATGCAAAGGGTCCATTACCTGGAATTCTTGCCTTCCATGATCATGGAGCAAACAAATACTTTGGAACCAGAAAAATCACACGTACTTCTGATAAGCAGCATCCTGATATGGTTGAACATCAGAGTAAATATTATAGCGGTATGGCCTGGGCCAATGAGATTGCAAAACGCGGTTATGTTGTTTTGGTATCTGATGCATTTCCTTTCGCCAGCCGCAGGGTAATGCTTGAGGATGTTCCCTCAACTATGCGAAAAGGCTTAACTGATCAAGATCCTGAAAATTCCGAGAATATTAAATCGTATAATACCTGGGCATCCGATCATGAGCATATTATGGCTAAATCATTGTTTTGTGCGGGTACTACCTGGCCGGGTGTCTTTTTTGCTGAAGATCAAAAAGCACTGGATGTTTTGTGCGCCCGCAAAGATGTAAATCCGGATCAGGTTGGATGCGCAGGATTATCCGGTGGAGGTATGCGCACTGTATTTATGGGTGGATTGGATTCCAGAATAAAGTGTGCGGTTTGTGTTGGTTTCATGACAACATGGAAAGATTTGATTCTGAATAAGTCCTTTACCCATACCTGGATGACCTATGTTCCGATTCTGCCAAATGAAATGGACTTTCCTGAGATTCTTGGCTTAAGGGCTCCACTTCCAACCCTTGTTCTAAACGATTCGGATGACGAGTTGTATACCCTTCCGGAAATGCAAAATGCCGATAAAATTCTTAAGGATGTCTATACAAAAGCAAAAGCAGAGGACAAGTATAAGTGCTCCTATTATCCTGGTCCGCATAAGTTTGATAGCGATATGCAAAAGGAAGCTTTTGAATGGTTTGATAAGTGGTTGAAAAGCTAATTTGGACTTACGAAATCACCTATGCGTTTAGAAAGTTGATTTCGTCAGTCACTTTTTCCGGAGCAAATGGGGGTGATTTGTCGATTAGATGATTTGTCTAATTGTCGATGGAGGAGAATGAGCAATTTTGGGGCCTCACCCTTGGTACTTAGCTACTGGTTTTACGAATAGTGCTGTCCCTCCGCCCAAGGCGGAAAGGGTTTAGAGATGCTGCAAGGATGATTTGTCTATACGCCGATGAACAAACAAGCAAAACCAATAATGAGTAGATTGTCAAATCAAAAGCAGAATCTAAAACTTAAAACTTATAACCTACAACTTATAACTTACTATTAAATCTTAATAAAAATCTTCTTCTTATACAGAAAATACATCATGGACCATACAAGAACCAATGCACCCAATGCTTCGAGAGCATCATGAAACTGTTCTGGAACTGGTGCATATAATCCTGCGAAAAGTGCATGTGAGGTATGTTCAAAGTCAATGAAATGATATGCTAGGTAAATGGTTAATGAATTCATTCCGATTACCTTAAAGAAGAAAGTCCAGCTTTGGAATTTCAATACATCAATGACATAATAGAAAAGGCTAAGTATTAAAAATGCCATTCCGGCGGTGAGTAAAATGAACGAACTCGACCAAAGGTGTTTGTTGATTGGGAAATGCAGTCCCCAGAAAAGTCCGATGCCAATACCTACAATTCCTGCCAGTAAAAGAATCTGCAGTTTTCTGCCCTCTTTTCGATCCGAGCGTAGAACATCACCCGCCAATGAGCCCATTACAGTAAGGCAAAGTGCAGGAAGCTGAGTGATGAGTCCGTTTTCATCATAAATTTTTTGCAGAAGTCTGCCGGGAAGAAAATTTCTATCAATCCAGCCAACAAGATTACCCTCTATTGTTAAATTTCCTGCGCCGTAGCCAGGGACAGGTATCAAAAAAAGGGCTGCATAATAGAGCAGCAGAATTCCTGCAACCCAGAATATTCTGTGAAGACGGGAAAAGTTTAAATACAAGAGACTAGCGAAAAATCCGGCAAGGCCGATTCTACCCAATACACTTGCCACTCTGATCTGGCTGGGCTCAAAAAATGTGACAGGCTGATTTTTATCAATGATTCCGAGAATCACTAAGATGAGCATTCGCCAAAAGGCTTTTTTGTATAATTCGGACTTTGAAAGGCCCATTTCTATTCCTTTGTTTAAGGAAAAGGCCATGGATACTCCGGCAATGAAGAGGAACAGGGGGAAAATAAAATCATAAAATGTAAAACCATTCCATGTGGGATGTTTTAGTTGATCTGCAATCCAGTCAACCCCGGCTAAGCCGGTTTTATTCTCGAGCAGAACTAGAAATGTACCCCCACCTGAAATCAGTAGCATATCAAATCCACGGAGCGCGTCAATAGATAGAAGTCGTTGTGGTTTATTGTCAACTGTATTAGTTTTCGTTCCGGTTTGAGTTTTCATATTTATGACCTGGATGTTTAGGATATTAAATTACAATTTTATCATTATAAATTATACCATTTAAGCAAAGTATGATAATGGAAAGGTTGAAAGGTCGGCTTATTAGTTGTTTATATAAAGCTATGAAGCTAAAATTCGCTGCTATTGAAAAGCAATACCTGTGTGTTATAGCTTGGTTCAGCCCTTTCCTCCGGGGGTAGTTCTGGCAACAAATCTCCTTTTATTTAATATTACGATTAGCCAGAAGCTACCTCCTTCGGCAAGGTTTATTTTACAGGGGGTTGATTTTCATTCGAGATTTCTCGATTTCGCGGGAATGACAATTAGTGTTTGGGGTTCCCGCTTCCGCGGGAATGACAATAGTTATTTGGGATGTGGAGGTTCTCGCCTACGCGAGAATGACAAGTTGGAAATAGTAAATAAGGAGATTCCAGCCTTCGCTGGAATTGATAGTTGGCGGATGACAAATTGAATTAAGGATGTGGAGGTTCTCGCCTACGCGAGAATGACAAGTCGGAAATAGTAAATAAGGAGATTCCAGCCTCCGCTGGAAACGATAATTATCGGATGACAAATTGAATGAAAGATGTGGAGGTTCTCGCCTTCGCGAGAATGACAATTAGCGTTTTGGTGATAAGGAGATTCCAGCCTCCGCTGGAATTGATAGTTGGTGGATGACAAATTGAATTAAGGATGTGGAGGTTCTCGCCTACGCGAGAATGACAATGGTTGTTTGGGAGCGAGGAGGTTCTCGCCTACGCGAGAATGACAATTAGCGTTTTGGTGATAAGGAGATTCCAGCCTCCGCTGGAATTGATAGTTGGCGGATGACAAATTGAATTAAGGATGTGGAGGTTCTCGCCTACGCGGGAATGACAGTGGTTGATTGGGAGCGAGGAGGTTCTCGCCTTCGCGAGAATGACAAGTTGGAAGTAGTAAATAAGGAGATTCCAGCCTCCGCTGGAATCGGTTTGGGTCACACATTACCTTTCAGGAAAGAGTGTAAAATAAACTGTGTCACGAGTTAGAATATTAACTTAGTAACACAGTTTATAATGAAGAAAGAAGAATCGCTCGAATATGAGCAAA